>JAFAUA010000168.1 GCA_019243595.1 Acidimicrobiia bacterium | reverse complement strand
GCCCGACGCCCACACCCGCTCGACGAGCTCCTGTCCCCCCTCCACCGCGCAAACGGTACTCAGCGCGACGGCGACCGAGACACACCTACGGCGCCGCGGACGTAGTAGCGCCACGGCGACTCGTCGCCTTTACCGGGGCTGAGGCCGATGCGGACACTGACGCCGGGGTCGTCCGGCGGCGGCGTGCCGTCGTCGTACAGTCGCACACCGTCGGAGCCGTCGACGATGTCGGTGCCGTCAAAGCTTCCGTCGATGCCGAGCGCCTGACAGAGTCGGCCGGGCCCGGCGGCCAGGTCGCGATCGCGCCCGATCCCTGGGCGGGAGGCGTACATCTCGTCGATCCCCGTCAGCGGCGTCGCACCCCGCAACAAGACGGCGCTCGCCCAGCCCTCGTCGCCGCACACGACGTTGGCGCACCAGTGAATGCCGTAGCTTCGATACACGTAGAGGTGACCGGGCGGCCCGAACATGGTGGCGTTGCGAGGACGGAGACCGCGGTAGGCGTGGCTCCCCGGGTCCTCGTCACCCGCGTAGGCCTCGACCTCCACCAGCCGCACGCTGCGCGCCCCGTGCACGAGGACCTTGTTCAGCAGCAGCGGGCCGAGCTCGCGGCTGTCGCGCCGGTAGAAGCGCCGAGGCAGTCGACGCACTACCTACTCATGGCCGAGGCGTTCTTCGTCGACGAAGAGTCGCTCGCGGAAGCGGCGGAGCTGGTCGGCGACCGCCTCGGGCCCGGCCGCGCCCGGTGAGGTGCGGCGCGTGACCGGCACCCCGGGCTCCAGGAGTGCGACCGCGTCGCTCCCGAGGTCGGGGTGGGCCTGGACGAGCTCTGCGAGGGGCAGGTGCCGCTCGAGCGAGTCGCGCACCAGGCCGGCGACGACGCCGTGGGCCTCCCGGAAGGGCACTCCCTTCTCGACGAGGAACTCGGCCAGGTCGATGGCAGCCGCGGCCGGAGTGTCGGCCGCGTCGGCCATGCGCTCGATGTTGAACCGGGCGGTCGCCAGCAGGCCAGCGAGGGCGCTGAGTGCCAGCTGCGCCTGGTCGACGGCGTCGAACAATGGCTCCTTGTCCTCCTGGAGATCACGGTTGTACGCGAACGGCAGGCCCTTGAGCGTCGCCAGGAAGCCGCTCAGGTGGCCGATGAGGCGGCCGGCCTTACCGCGCGCCAGTTCGGCGACGTCGGGGTTCTTCTTCTGGGGAAGCATCGAGCTTCCTGTTGCGTAGGCGTCGTCGAGCTCCAGGAACCCGAACTCCTCCGTCGACCAGAGCACGATCTCCTCGCCGAGGCGCGAAAGGTGCACGCCGAGGAGGGCGATGTCGAACAACGCCTCGGCGACGAAGTCGCGGTCGCTGACGGCGTCAAGTGAGTTCTCGAACCGGGCGGCGAAGCCGAGATCCTCGGCGACCTCTTCGGGATCGAGGGCCAGCGACGATCCGGCGAGCGCTCCGGCCCCGAGGGGTGAAACATCGAGGCGCTTGCGGGTGTCGAGGATGCGGTCGACGTCGCGCGCGAGCGCCCACGCGTGGGCGAGCAGATGGTGGGACAACAGCACCGGCTGGGCCCGCTGCATGTGGGTGTAGCCGGGCAGGTAGGCGTCCGGCGCGGTGCGCGCCCGCTCGTACAGGATTTCTTGCAGGGCGACGATGCCGCGTGCCACCTCGGTCAGCTGGCGCTTGGTGAACAGGCGCACGGCGGTCGCCACCTGGTCGTTGCGGCTGCGTCCGGTGTGGAGCTTGCCCCCGGCCGGACCGGCGATCTCACTTACGCGGCGTTCGATTGCGGTGTGGATGTCCTCGTCGCTCGGCAGGAAGCGGAACGAGCCGTCGGCGAGCTCGTCCTCGACGCGGTTCAGGGCGGCAAGCAGGATGCCCACCTCCTGCTCGGTCAGCACGCCGGCGCGATGCAGACCGCGCACGTGCGCCCGCGAGCCGGCGATGTCGTCGACCGCCAGCCGTCGGTCGAACTCGACGCTGGCTGTGAACGCCATCAAAGCGTCGGCCGGCTGCTCGCCGAGCCGTCTTTCCCACAAAGTCATTTCAACTGCCCCGTCATTTCAACTGCCCCGTCATTTCAACTGCCCAGTGTTTCAACTGCCCGGTCATGTCAGAGGCCCGCTAGTTCGCTCAGAATGCGCGCCACCTTGGCCCCGCCCGGTCGCTCGGAGGCCACCACGAGAAGCGTGTCGTCGCCCGCCACGGTGCCGAGTACCTCCGGAAGACCGGCCCGGTCGATCGCCGAGCCGACCACGTGGGCCGACCCGGGTGGCGTCCGCAGTACGACGATGTTGCCCGAGTGCGCGACCTCGACGACCCACTCGCCGAACACCCGCTTGAGCTGTTCCCTCGGTTCGGGCCGCTCCTCGAATTGGGGCACGGCGTAGACGGTCTCGCCGCCCGGCATCCGCACCTTCACGGCGCCGAGCTCCTCCAGGTCGCGAGAGACGGTCGCCTGCGTGGCGACCACGCCCTCACCGGCAAGGAGATCCACCACCTGGGCCTGGCTGGTGACGGCGTTGTGCTCGAGGAGCCGGGCAATCCGGTGCTGCCTCTGTGGCTTCGCCAGTCTCATTCGTGCTCCGTCAGCAACCAGCTCAAGAGGCCGCGCTGGGCGTGCAGGCGGTTCTCGGCCTGTTGCCACACGAGGCTCTGTGGGCCCTCGAGCACCGACGCCGAGACCTCTTCCCCGCGGTGGGCAGGCAGGCAGTGCAGGAACACCGCGTCCGAGCCCGCTCCTTCCATGAGCGCGTCGTCGACCGTGAAGCCAGCGAACTCCGTGCGGCGGCGGTCGGCCTCGGCTTCCTGTCCCATCGAGGCCCACACGTCGGTGTACACCGCATCCGCATCGCGAACGGCGACGAAGGGATCCTCGGTGACTACCACCTCGCCGCGATCTGCAGCTCGCTCGACGGCATCGGTCGGCGGCGCGTAGCCGGGGGGTGTGGCGACGCGGACTTCCATTCCCTGCATGGTGGCGCCGACCATCAACGAGGTGCAGACGTTGTTGCCATCGCCGACGTAGGCGATCACGCGACCCTTCAGGTTGCCGAATTGCTGGCGCAGCGTCAGCAGGTCGGCGAGCGTCTGACACGGGTGGGCGTCGTCGGAAAGCATGTTGACGACCGGGACGCTCGAGGCCGAGGCCAGTCGCTCGAGCTTGCTGTGCTCGAAGACGCGGGCGCCAATGATGCCGTGGTAGCGCGAGAGGACACGCGCGATGTCCTCTGCCGTCTCCCGCGTGTCGATGCCGACCTCGTCCCCCACGATCGTGATCGGGTGGCCGCCGAGTTGGGCGACGGCCACTTCCATCGAGCTCCGCGTTCGAAGCGACGGCTTTTCGAACAGGAGCGCCGCGCCGCGACGGGCGAGGACCTGCGGGGGCGCCGGGTTCTCGGCCTCGGCCAGGACCGCTTCGATCTCGTCGACGTCGAGATCGTCGACATCGAGGAAGTGTCGCGTCACGCCAGCACCTCGGACACGATCCCCAGCGCCTCGTCGATCTCGTCGTCGGTTACCAAGAGCGACGGGGCGAAGCGCAGAGCCGTCGGGCTGACCGGGTTCACGACCAGGCCGGCAGTGAGCGCGGCCGACGCCGCCTCGCGTGCGTCCTCCTCGCTCAGCCTGGCCGCGAGCAGGAGCCCGAGCCCGCGTACCTCGGCCACTGCCGGGAGCGCCTCGAGGCCCTTGCGCAGCCGGTCGCCGGCGGCGCGGGCGCGGCGAGGGACGTCCTCGTCCTGCATCACCTGCAGCACGGCACGGGCCGCGGAAGTGGCCAGGGGCTGGCCGCCGAAGGTCGTGGCATGGTCGCCGGGGCGAAAGGCGGCGGCCACTTCGTCGCGCGCCCAGCAGGCGCCGATCGGGACACCGTTCCCCAGCGCCTTCGCCATGGTGACGACGTCGGGCTGCACGTCGAAGTGCTGGAACCCGAACCAGCGACCGGTACGCCCCAGACCCGTCTGTACTTCGTCGACGATGAACAGCAGCCCCCGCTCGTCGCAGATGCGGCGCACGGCCGTGAAGTACTCAGGGGACGCCGGGTTCACGCCGCCCTCGCCCTGGACGGCCTCGAGAATCACGGCGGCGACTTCCTCGCCGCTCGCCGCCTTCTCCAGGGCGGCGGCGTCGTCCCAGGCCACGTGGCGGAAGCCATCGGGCAGGGGCTGGAACGGCTCGTGCTTCTCGGGCTGGCCGGTGGCATGGAGGGTAGCGAGCGAACGTCCGTGGAATGACCCGTAGGCGCTCACGACGACGTGACGACCGGGCCCGGCCCAGCGGCGGGCGAGCTTGAACGCGCACTCGTTGGCCTCGGCGCCCGAGTTGCAGAAGAACACGCGCCCGTCCAGCGACTCGCCGTCGCCGACCAGCCGGTCGAGCGTGGCGGCCACCTCGGGTCCGATCGTCGTGCCGTAGAGGTTGGACACGTGCAGCAGGGTCCGCGCCTGGTCGCACAGCGCATCGGCGACGGCGGGATGGGCATGTCCGAGCGACGTCACCGCCAGACCGGAGAGGAAGTCGAGATACGACTTGCCCTCGGTGTCGTACAGCCGCGACCCCTCGCCGCGTACGAACGTCACCGCCGGCGACGGATACGTGTTCATCAAACTCATTACGACTCCACCATCGTGCCGATGCCCTCGGTCGTGAAGATCTCGAGCAGGAGGGCGTGGGGGACACGGCCGTCGAGGATGTGGGCGTGCCCGACGCCCCGGCGCACGGCGCGGAGGCAGGAACGCGCCTTGGGGATCATGCCTTCGGTCAGGGTCCCGTCGTCGATCATGGCCTCGAGGTCGTCGGCCGAGAGCTGGGAGATCACGCTGCCCGGGTCCTCGACGTCCTTCAACAAGCCCTCGACGTTGGTGAGGTAGACGAGCTTCTCGGCGCTGAGCGCTTCGGCGATGGCCCCGGCCGCGGTGTCGGCGTTGATGTTGTAGGCCTGACCCTCGAGGTCGCTGCCGATCGTCGCCACTACCGGGATCAGCTCCTCGCTGAGAAGGCGCTCGAGGATCGACGCGTTGATGGCGTCGACGTCGCCGACGAAGCCGAGCTCGGGCGACCGCCTCGAGGCGGTGATCAGCCCCGCGTCCTCACCCGACAGACCAACCGCCAGCGGGCCGTGCACGTTGATCTCCGAGACGATGTCGCGGTTGACCTTGCCGACCAGGACCATGCGCGCGATGTCGAGCGTCTCGGCATCGGTCACGCGCAGACCCTGACGGAACTCGGGCTCCTTGCCGAGGCGGCTCATCAGGTCGCCGATCTGAGGCCCCCCGCCGTGCACCACGACCGGGCGCATGCCGACGGAGCGCATCAGCACGATGTCCTGGGCGAACAGTTGGGCCAGCGCCGGGTCTTCCATGGCGTTGCCGCCGTACTTCACTACGACGACGCGGCCCCAGAAGCGGCGGATGTAGGGCAGGGCCTCGGCGAGGACACCGGCCTTTTCCCGCGGCCGCAACCCGCTGTCGCTCACGAGGTCCTCATGTTCTCGTCGATGTAGGCGTGGGTGAGGTCGTTGGTGAGGATCGAGCCTGTGCCTTGGCCAAGGCCGAGGTCGCAGACGATGTCGACGTCGCGGGCCTGCAGGTGGGCGAGCACGGCATCGGCGTCGTGATCGGCAGCGACGCCCTTGGCGCAGACGACGACGTCGCCGTAGGTCACCTGGACGAGATCGGGATCGAACGCCACACCTGCGCTCCCGAGCTCGCTGACGATGCGGCCCCAGTACGGGTCAACGCCGTACAGCGAGCACTTCACGAGCTGGCTCTCGGCGACCTTGCGGGCAGCCTGTCGCGCCTCGTCGTCGCTCCGGGCGCCGGTGACAAGAACGCGGACCGTCTTCGTCGCGCCCTCGGCGTCGGCGGCCATCTGACGGGCCAGGCTGTCGCATGCCTGGGTCAGCGAATGGGTGAGGTCCGAAGCACTTCCGGCCCGTCCGCTCGCGAGCACGATCACCGTGTCGTTGGTCGACGTGCAGCCGTCCACGGACAGGGTGTTGAACGTTTCGCGCACCGACCGCTGCAGGTCGGTCCGCAGGTCCCCGGGCTCTGCACCGCCATCGGTCGTGAGGACGGCGAGCATCGTCGCCATGTCGGGAGCGAGCATCGCCGCCCCCTTGGCCATGCCGCCCACGGTCACGGCGGTGTCGCGGACGACGACCTCCTTGCGCACGGTGTCGGTGGTGCGGATGGCCTCGGCGGCGTCCACTCCCCCGTCGGGCGAGAGGGCGGCGACCAGACCGGGGATGCCGCTTTCGATCGCAGGCATCGGCAGCGGGATGCCGATGAGGCCGGTGGAGCACACGAGCACGTGCTCGGGCGCGCAGCCCAGGTGCTGGGCGACGAGCTCGCACATGCGCTCGGCGTCGCTCCGGCCGGCGTCTCCCGTCGCCGCGTTGGCGTTGCCGCTGTTGAGCACGACGGCGACCGCCTGACCGCCGCTGGCCTCCAGATGGCGACGGCTCACCTGCACGGGAGCAGCCGTCGCCAGGTTCGAGGTGAACACCGCGGCGGCAGGGACAGGCTTGCGGTCCGCGGTGGCGACCAAGGCGAGATCGGGCGCGCCGGTGTCCTTCACCCCGCAGTGCAGACCGGCGGCCACGAAGCCGTCGGGCGCAGTAACACTCATTACGGATAGACCGCGGCCTGGGCCAGCCCTGTCGTCTCGTCGAGGCCGAGCATGAGGTTGGCGCACTGGATGGCCTGGCCGGCCGCGCCCTTCATGAGGTTGTCGATCGCGCAGAGCACGATCACCCAGCCCGTGCGCTCGTCATAGCGGGCGGTGAGGTGGGCGGAGTTCGAGCCCAAGGTCGCCTTCGTCGAGGGCGGACGGTCGCTCACGACGACGAACGGTTCGTTGATGTAGAAGTCGCCGAGGGCGTCGATGAGCTGGGTCGTCGAACTCGCTTCGCGCGGCTTGGCGTAACAGGTGGCGAGGATCCCGCGCGTCATCGGCGCCAAATGGGGGGTGAACAGCACGCGAGCGCTGAGGACCTGCTCGATCTCGGGCGTATGACGGTGGTTGAGGAGGCCGTAGGCGGTGAAGTCCTCGTTCGCGGTGCCGAAGTGGGTGGCGTGGGCGAGGCTGCGCCCGGCGCCGGACACGCCGCTGGCGGCGTCGACGATGACCTCGTCGCCCTCGATGGCGCGCGTGACCATCAGCGGCGCCAGCGCCAGCCCGGCGGCCGTCGGGTAACACCCTGGCACGGCGACCGCCTCCGCCTTCTGCACCTCGTAACGGAACAGCTCGGGCAGCCCGTAGACGAACGTACCGAGCAGCTCGGGCGCCGCGTGCTCCTCGCCGTACCAGCGCGGGTACAGCGCCGCGTCGCGCAGCCGGAAGTCGGCGGAAAGGTCGATGACCTTGTCGGCCCGGCGCTGAAGGTCGGGCGCCAGCTGCTGCGACATGCCGTGCGGCAGGGCCAGGAACACCAAATCGAGTCCGTCGGCCAGCGTGGCGTCGTAGGGCTCGAACCGTGTGCGCGGGTAGGCCGCGGCCAAACTCGGATAGAGGTCCGCGACCTCGGTCCCCGCCTGCGTCTCTCCCATGGCCCACGCCAGCTCGAGCTGTGGGTGCTCGAAACACAGACGAAGAAGCTCAGCCCCCGTATAGCCGGAGGCCCCGACAATGCCGACCCGATACATGGGCAGTCATTATACAGGAGATTGAGTAGTTATGCGACCAGGGCAGGGCCTGCGATAGTTCTCAGGCCGCCTCTACCCGCGCAGGGTCGCGGGGAGCGCCGATTCGACCGCCTCGATGCAGCGGCGGCGGACCTCGCCGACCTCCTCGTCGGTCAGCGTGTGGTCGAGAGCGTTGAAGCGTAGTCGGTAGGCCAGACTGCGCTTGCCGTCGCCCAGCTGCGGCCCACGGAAGACATCGAAGAGGCGCACGTCGACGAGCAGGTCTCCGCCCGCCTCCCGGAGCCGGTCTTCGACTGCATCCGCGGCCGCCGAGTCGTCGACGACGAACGCGAGGTCGATGTCGGATGCCGGAAAGCGACTGATGGGACGGAACACGGTGGGCCGGCGCGGCGCGCCGAGCAGGCGCTCAAGGTCGACGCAGAACCACGCCACCCGTCCATCGAGCTCGTGAGTCGACACCACGTCGGGGTCGACCTCGCCGATCTCCCCCAGCTCGACGCCGTCGGCCGTGAGCAGCGCCGCACGCGTCGGATGGAGACCGGCCCGCTCGGCGGCGTCGATGCTGACGCGCTCGAGGCGCAGCGCATCGCTGAGCACCTTCCACACGCGCACGGCGGCTGTGGCGTCGGCGGCGGCCAGAGCGACAGCGACCACCTCGCGCTCGACCGGCAGCGTGTCACCACCGGCCGGCGGGCGGAACACGCGACCCACTTCGAACAGGCGGACACCTGCATTCTGGTGTCGCGCATTCGTGGCCAGGGCGCGCAGCATGCCCGGCAGGAGCGACGTTCGCAGTAGGGGCTCCGCCTGGTCGAGCGGATTGGCGACGCCGACGGCGTCTCTGGCCAGGCCGGCCTTCTCCAGGTCGGGAGCACCGAGGAAGGCGGTCGTCCAGGCCTCCGACAGCCCCGCGCCGGCCAGAACCTCGCGCACATGACGGCGATCGCGCTGGTACGGCGTGAGCCGGCCGACGTTGGGGCTCAGTGGAACAGTGCGCGGGATGTTCGAGTAGCCGTAATGGCGGGCGACTTCCTCGATGACGTCGATCTCCAATGCGCTGTCCGGCCGCCACGACGGGATCGTCACGCGCCAGCCGCCGCGGGCCGGCGCGCACTCGAACCCGATCGGCTCCAGATACCGGCGCACGTCGTCGGCCGTGAGCGCGGTCCCGAGG
Source organism: Acidimicrobiia bacterium (assembly GCA_019243595.1). Classification (GTDB taxonomy): domain Bacteria; phylum Actinomycetota; class Acidimicrobiia; order Acidimicrobiales; family AC-14; genus CADDZP01. The sequence goes on along the minus strand of JAFAUA010000168.1, from coordinate 2,668 downwards.
ACCTCGTTGACACGCTTCGTACGGAGCGTTGGCCTCGCCGGCTTGGGGAGCTTGCCCCGGATATCGACGAGGCCGCCCTCGGGCCGGGCTCCGGCCACCTGTCCGAGCAGATCGATGAAGCGCCCGGCGGCGCGCTCGATGCCGCCGTGGTCGGTCCCTCGTTCGAAGCGGGCCGAAGCTTCGGTACGCAAGCCCAGCCGGCGCGCCGTGCGGGCGATGGACATCGGGTCGAAGTAGGCGGTCTCCAGCAGAACCGACGTCGTCGTCGCTGAGATCTCCGAGCTGGCGCCGCCCATGACGCCACCGATCCCGACCGGTGCTCCCTCGGCATCGCAGATGAGACAGTCTTCGGGCCCGACCGGCCGCTCGACGTCGTCGAGAGTGGTCACGGTCTCGCCCTTCTTGCCCTTGCGAACGAGCAAACCTTCGCCGGGCAGGCGGGCCAGGTCGTAAGGGTGATTGGGCTGGCCGAGCTCGAGCATCACATAGTTCGACACGTCGACCACGTTGTTGATGGGACGCATGCCGGCGAGGGTCAGCCGACGCGCCAACCAGGCGGGTGAAGGGCCCACCGTGACTCCGTCGAGCACGATGCCCGTGAACCGCGGGCAGAGGTCCTTCGACTTCACCGCGACCGAGGCGCGGCTCTCCCCTACCGGGAGCGGAGGCCCCTCGGGCAGCGAGAACGGGATCCCCAGCTTGGCCGCCAGATCGCGCGCCACACCGGCGACCGACAGGGCGTCGGGGCGGTTGGGCGTGACGTCGAGATCGAACACGACGTCGGGCTCCATCGCCAGTGCCTTGCGCAGCGGCACCCCCGGCTCGGCGTCGACGGCGAGGACGAAGATGCCGTTGTGGTCGCCGGAGAGGGCGAGCTCGGCGGCCGAGCACAGCATCCCGTCGGACCACTCGCCCCGCACCTTCCGTCGGTCGATGGTCGCCCCGTTGGGAAGCGTCGTGCCGACCCGGGCCAGAGGCACGAGGTCGCCGGCCTGGAAGTTGAACGCGCCGCACACGATCTGTAGCTGCGCGTCGCCAGCGTCGACGTCGACGAGCTGCACCTTGTCGGCGCCCGGATGTTCACGGGTGGCGAGCACGCGGGCGACGACCACGCTTTCGTCGATCGCGCCGATCTCGGTGACGCCGTCGACAACCAGTCCCAACTCGTTGAAGGCGTCGACGAGCGCGCTCGTCTCGGCCTCGACGGGCGCGAAGTCCCTGAGCCACGAGAGGGGGACGAGCATCGTCTGACTCTAAAACTGGGACAGGAATCGGATGTCGTTCACCAGGAAGTCGCGCTCGTCGTCGACCTGGTGTCGGATCTGCGCAAGGCGGTCGATGCCGAACCCGAACGCGAAGCCCGTCCACTCTTCCGGATCGATGCCCCCGGCCTTGAGGACGTTGGGGTGGACCATGCCGCAGCCGCCCAGCTCGATCCACCCGGTCTGAGAGCACACCCGGCAGCCGTCGCCGTGGCAGAAGATGCACGTGACCTCGAACTCCGCCGAAGGCTCGGTGAACGGGAAGTACGAGGGACGCAGCCGCGAGTGCGTGCCCGGTCCGAAGTACGCGTTGGTGAAGGTTTCGATGGTGCCGGCCAGGTCGGCGAACGAGATGCCCTTGTCGACGACCAGCCCCTCGATCTGGTGGAACACCGCCAGGTGGCGAGGGTCGGGCGTCTCGTAGCGGTACACGCGTCCGGGGGCGACGATGTAGATCGGCGGCGCCTGCGACTGCATCACCCGAACCTGCACCGGGGACGTGTGCGTGCGCAGCAGCACCGTCTCGGGCTCGCCCAGGTCGAGGTAGAAGGTGTCCCACATGCTCCGTGCCGGATGGGCGGGCGGCATGTTCAGGGCTTCGAAGTTGTGCCAGTCGTCCTCGGCCTCGGGACCCTCCGCGACCTGGTACCCCATCCCGATGAACACGTCCTCCAGCTCGTCGCGGGTTTGCGTCGTGAGGTGAAGGTGGCCGCGCCCGGGGGCGGGGATGACCTCGGTGAGATCGAGACGCTCGGCCTGCAGCCGCTGTCTGCGCTCGTCGGCGGCCAGGCTGCGGCGCCGCTCCGCGATGGCGTTCTGCACCACGGTGCGCGCCTCGTTGACCCGTCGCCCGGCCTCCTTGCGCTCCTCGGTCGGCAGGGCGCCGAGTCGCTGGTTGAAGGCGGCGAGGGGCGACTTCTTGCCGAGCAGCTCTTGCTCGACGGAGCGCAGCTCCTCGAGGGTGGCGGCGGCGCGCACGCGCTCGACTCCTGTTGACGTGACCTGCTCGAGCTCGTCAAACATCAGGCGCCGACGAGCTCCTCGAAGGACTTCGACGGGAGGGTGAATCGGAACGTCGACCCCTCGCCCGGTACGGAAATGGCGGTGAGCTTGCCGCCGTGGGCTTCGACGAGGCCGCGGCTGATCCACAGGCCGAGGCCCGAACCCGTCGGGCGCGTCTCGGCCCGACGGAAGAACTTGGTGAAGATGCGCGGGAGGTCGGAGCTGGGAATGCCCTCGCCTTTGTCGCTGACCGACACGGCGACCAGGTCGGGCTCCTCGGGAGCGGTGCAGACCTCGCCGCTGATGCGGATGCCCTTTGGATCGGCGTACTTGGCCGCGTTCTCGACGAGGTTGGTCAGCACCTGCTCGACCTTGTCGGGATCGGCGTAGATCTCGGGGAACCC
>JAFAUA010000078.1 GCA_019243595.1 Acidimicrobiia bacterium | reverse complement strand
CCGGACGGCCCTTGCGCAGATCGACGTCGGGATAGGTCGCGAGCATCCGCTCGAACTCGGCCTCGTCGTCGTCGGTGAGCTGTTCGTCCTCCTCGGCGACGTGCTCGTCTTCGGGGAGGTCGTCCTCGTGCGCCACTGCCGCGTCGGCACCTTCGTCTTCGGCGTCGTCGGCGTGCCCCTCGACCTCAGACTCCTCGTCCCCGTCGTCGTCGGCCCGAGTGGTGAAGAACTCGCCGAAGGCGTCGGCGTCGCCGGGCTCCTCGTCGGGCAGGGCGTCGGCGTCGTCAGCCTCGACGTCGTCGGCATCCCGGGAGTGCAGGCCCGTGAGGTGCTGGATGAGGACGGCGGTGGGATCGTCGGTGACCCCGTGCTCGGACTCGAGGTGTTCGGCGTAGCCGTCCTCGGGAACGTCCTGCGCGCAGACGGAGCACTTCAAGGCGCCACCGCCTCGGGAAGGCTTCGCTGCCATTGGGTGCGGGCGTCGGCGAGTGAGACGTCGAGCACGCCATCGACGACGAGACGATCGCCCCCGCAGTCACCCAGCTCGGTCGCGGGGATGCCCCCATCGGCCGCCCGGCGCAGCACTTCGGGCACCTGCTCCGCCGTTGCGCACGCGACGACGCGAGACGGTGCCTCGGAGAACAGGCGGGCGTGCCCGTCGATCCCGCTCACCCGAAAGCCAACGTTGCCGGCGAATGCCATCTCGGCCAGCGCCACCCCCAGACCCCCCTCAGACACGTCGTGGACGCCCGTCAGAATGCCATCGCCTACCAGGTCGCGGACAACATCGACCAACGCACGGTGCCGGTCGTAGTCGACGGGCGACAGCTCGCCACCGCTACTCCCCTGCTTCCGCGCCCACGTGGAACCCGCCAACGACGAGGCATCGGGATCGCCGAGCAGCACGACGCGCCCGCCGTCGACGAGGCCGGCGCCCGGCGGGCGGCGGTCGAGCCGATCGATGAGTCCGACCATGCCGACGACCGGCGTGGGATCAATGTCGCGGCCGCGCGACTCGTTGTAGAGGCTGACGTTGCCGCCGACAACGGGGATGTCGAGGGCGCGCGCCGCCTCGGCCATGCCGTCGATGGCCTCCGACAGCTGCCACATCACCTCGGGATGTTCGGGGTTGCCGAAGTTCAGGCAGTTGACGATGGCGACAGGCCGGGCGCCCGCGCAGGCCACGTTGAGGGCCGCTTCGGCGACGACCAGCGCCGTGCCCCGGCGGGGGTCGAGGGCGCACCACCGGGCGTTGCCGTCCGCGGTCACGGCGATGGCGCGTTCACTCGTCGGCAGGCCGGGCGCCTTCAGGCGCAGGACGGCGGCGTCGCCGCCCGGCCCCTCCACCGTGTTCAGGAAGAGCTGGTAGTCGTACTGCGACCAGACCCACGAGAGGTCGGCGGTGAGGGCGAGCAGATCGGCCCCGCAGTCGGCGGGCGGCGGCAGCCGGCTCGGGTCGTCGGTCGCGTGCTCGGCGGCAGCCGCCGGCGCGATGCACGGCCGGTGGTACAGCGGCGCGTCCTCGTGCAGCGAGGCGGCGGGCACGTCGGCCACGACCTTGCCACCCTCGAGGATCCGCAACCGCCCGCTCGTGTTGACGTGACCCACCACTGTCGCCCGCACTTCCCACCGCTTGCAGAGGTCGGTGACGGCGTCGAGATCGTCGGGCGTGACAATCGCCAGCATGCGCTCCTGGGACTCGCTGGTCATCACCTCGAACGCCTGCATGCCCGGCTCGCGTCGGGGCACGGCGTCGACGTCGACGTCCATGCCCATCCCACCGCGCGACGCGGTCTCGCTCGTGGCACACGTGAGGCCGGCGCCGCCGAGATCCTGGATGCCGACGACCAACCCGGCGTCGTAGAGCGCCAGGCACGCCTCGATGAGACGCTTCTCCTCGAACGGGTCTCCGACCTGCACGCTCGGGCGCTTGGCCGAGTCGTCGTCGCCAAAGCCGGCCGACGCCAGCACGCTGACACCACCGATGCCGTCGCGCCCGGTCGTCGACCCCAGAAGGACGGCGAGGTTCCCGTCGCCGGAGGCCTTCCCGAGCACGAGATGCTCCTTCGGCATGACGCCCACGCACATCACGTTGACGAGCGGGTTCTCGGCGTAGCACTCGTCGAACGCCACCTCGCCGCCGACCGTGGGCACGCCGACGGAATTGCCGTAGCTGGAGATGCCGTTGACGACGCCCTCGAACAGCCACCGGGCGCGCGGCGTGGTGAGCGGCCCGAACCGAAGCGGGTCGAGCGTGGCAATGGGTCGGGCGCCCATGGTGAAGATGTCGCGCAGGATGCCGCCGACGCCGGTGGCCGCGCCCTGGTGCGGCTCGACCGCGCTCGGGTGGTTGTGGCTCTCGATGCGCACGGCCACGGCGATCCCGTCGCCGGCGTCGATCACGCCCGCGTTCTCGCCGGGGCCAACCAGCACCCACGGGGCCTCCGTGGGCAGGCGCCCGAGGTGTGCGCGCGACGACTTGTAGGAGCAGTGCTCCGACCACATCACCGCGTACATCGCCAGCTCCAGCTCGTTGGGCTCCCGACCCAGGATCTCGGCGATGGCGGCGAACTCGTCGTCGGTCAGCCCCAGGGAACGATGAAGTTCGCCGGCTGCCAACACGGCCTTACCGTATCCGAGGCTCCATTCCAATGAATGCGATGCCTTGAATATCGGGATTCGATCGTGGAAAATCCCTGAAATGCCTGCCAAGCCTCAAAACGCAAGAACGCCGATGTCCGACACCCACAAGGCGGCGCTCGCCGAGGGTCGAGAACAGGGAAGGGCCGTTCGCCGATATCTGGAAGCCCTCGAGGCCCACAAACCCCGACGAGGCCGGAAGCGCACGCCCGAATCGATGCAGAAGCGGCTCGCCGCCATCGAGGAGAAGCTGCCCGACGCGGACCCGCTCACCCGCCTGCAATTGGTCCAGGAACGCATGGATCTGCAGCGCCAACTCGACGCCGCCGACAGCACTGTCGACCTCCAAGAGCTCGAGGACGAATTCGCGAAGGCGGCCGGCGACTACAGCCGCCGCAAGGGCATCACCTATGCCGCTTGGCGGGAATTGGGCATCGATCCGGCGGTGCTCCGCCGCGCCGGCATTCGGCGCGGCGCCGGCTGAGCATTTGCTCTAGACGCGCTCGGGCACACCCAGAAAAGAGCGCAAAAGAACAAGCCCATCGGTCGAACCCAGAAGCTCGTCGCTGGCGCGCTCGGGGTGGGGCATGAGGCCCACGACATTGCCGCGCGTCGAGGAGATACCAGCGATGTCGTCGGTGGCGCCGTTGGGGTTGTCGACGTAGCGCAACACGACCCGCCCTTCGGCTCGCAATTCGTCAAGCGTGCGCTGGTCGCAGGTGTAGTTGCCCTCGAAGTGATTGATCGGCAGACGCAGCACCTGGCCCGCCGACGCGCCAGACGTGAGCACCGAGCT
>JAFAUA010000027.1 GCA_019243595.1 Acidimicrobiia bacterium | reverse complement strand
GAAGCGTCCGCCGCCGAACCTTATCCCCGTACCGCTCGCGCTCAACGCCGGGATCTACAACGTGCTGTTCGGCCTGCGGGCCGGCGCCGCGGTGGTGATCATGGAGCGCTTCGCCCCGGCCGACTTCGCCGAGCTCGTCCGCCGCTTCGAGATCCGCTCGACGGTACTGCCGCCCGCGGCGATGACGATGCTCGCCGACGACCCAGCCGTCACCGAGCTGGCCCCGTTGAGATACGTGCGCAGCATCACCGCGCCGCTGTCGCCGCTGGCGGCGCGCCGGTTCCACGACAAGTTCGGGGTGACGGTGCTCAACGGCTACGGCCAGGCGGAGATCGGCGAGGTGATCGGCTGGACGGCGGCCGACGCCCGCGAGCACCCCGAGAAGCTGGGCGCCGTTGGGCGGGCCCATCCCGGCGTCGACATCAAGGTGACCGGCGACGAAGAGCTGGGGGAGCTCCTCGTCCGTCCGCCGCGCACGGCTGCGGGCCTCGACGCCGATCGCGTCGACGCCGACGGCTTCGTGCACACCGGCGACCTGGCGCGCGTCGACGAAGACGGCTTCGTGTGGATCGAGGGCCGCATCGGTGACGTCATCAACCGGGGCGGCAACAAGGTCTTCCCCGACCACGTTGAAGAGGTCCTGCGCCTCGCACCTGGCGTGCGCGATGTCGCCGTCGTCGGCGTGGCCGACGAGCGCTTGGGCGAGGTGCCGGTCGCCTTCGTGGTGGGTGAGGCCGACGCCGCAGAGCTCGACGCGCTGTGTCGCCAGCACCTGGTGCCGTACAAGGTGCCGGCCGACTTCGTCTTCATGGAGTCGCTGCCGCGCAGCGAAGTCGGCAAGGTCCTGCGCCGGGAGCTGATCGCGGGTTACCAATGACCTACTCGGCCCTCGAGGTCTGGCGGGACGGACCGGTCGGCTGGCTGGTGTTCAACCGGCCGGACGTGGGCAACGCCGTCGACGCCACCATGTTCGTGGAGCTGGAGCAGGCGTGGGCCGAGCTCGACGCCGATGACGACGTCAGGGTGATCGTCAACACCGCCAACGGCGACGCCTTCCAGACCGGTCTCGACGTACGCCAGCTGGCGCGCGACAAGGAGGCCCTCCGCGAGCAGAGCCGGCGGACCCGGGACTTCGACCTGCGCATGACGGCGTGGCACTGCGGCGTCTGGAAGCCGGTGGTGTGCGCGGTGAACGGCGTCTGCGCCGGCGCCGGACTGCACTTCGTCGCCGACGCCGACGTGGTAATTGCCTCGGCGAATGCCAGCTTCCTCGACCCCCACGTCTCCGTCGGCCAGGTGTCGGCGATCGAGACGATCGGCATGATCCGAAAGTCGCCGATGGAGCCGATCATCCGCATGGCGCTCCTGGGCCGCTCCGAGCGGATGTCAGCCGAGCGCGCCCGCCAACTCGGGATCCTCAGCGAAGTGGTCGAGCCCTCGGCCCTGCGTGATAGGGCCCAAGAGATCGCGGCGACCATCGCCCAGCACCCAGCCGAGCACCTGACGGCCGTCAAGAGGGCCCTGTGGTCGGCGATCGAGGGATCGAATTAGTTGCGGGCGCTCGCCGCACGCCGTTCGCGAAGATCAACGATCGTGCGCCGGGCAAGGACCAGCCAGCACACGATGGCGACGCCGGAGAAGATCGCCGGGATCGCGTGCCCAAGCAGCGCGGAGGCGGCAACGGCACACCCGAAGGCGGTCAGGTTCGCGGCCACGTCGTAGACGGGCGCAATGAATCGCTGGTTCACGACGTGGGCGACAGCTATGAGAACGCCGCACGCGAAGGTCACGGACAGGAGGATGCTCACCACGGTCGCAGTCTGACGGAACCCCCGCGCCACCACAGAGCGGCCCTCGGAAGTGCCGGTGCCCGTGTGTGTTAGTGAGCGCCAAGCTCGCGCAGGACGGCCTCGGCGTCGAGGACGTCGTCGACCTCGGCTGCGAGCGCTTCCCATGTGGAGTTCTCTTCCATCTCCACGGCCATGGTCACCACGACGTTCTCTTGCAACACACGATCGCGGCTCTCGTTGCGCTCGAGCAGTTCCGCCGCCGGAACCTCGAAGCGAACGGCCACTATGGGCCGTCCGTACTCACGCGCTACGCGGATGTGCCGCGCCCGCCGCCGGGCGAAGAGGTTGGTGGCGTCGACGACGGTCGTCGTTCCCGCCGCCATCTTCTCGACCAGCCGGGCGCGTACCTCCACCCAGACCTTGCGGTCGCTCGTGAGGTCCAGGGC
>JAFAUA010000397.1 GCA_019243595.1 Acidimicrobiia bacterium | reverse complement strand
CTGGTGCTGGTCGCGGACCTCGACGTGCGGATCATCACCGAGGAGGGCGAGCTGATCCGCCAGCTCACCCTCGATCCCACCAAGGACTACCAACCGCAGGACAAAACCTAAGTTGTCCGCGATGTCTCGCAACAGCTGTCCGCGATGTCTCGCGACATCACATTGGCTCGGGGGGAAGGACTCGAACCCTCAATGACTGGACCAGAACCAGCTGTGTTGCCGATTACACCACCCCCGAATGGGTGCGCGGCGAGGCTACCCGACGTCCCGTGCGACAACGTTCTTGACACCCGCCTCTCGGCGGAAGCCGACGATGCGGCCGACGGCCACCGCAACCGTCTCCCGGCCCATGTACTCGGCGGCATTGAAGCCCTTGATCGGGCTGGTGCGCGTCGGTGACGTCGAGGCGTCGAGCCCCAGCTCCGACGCCATGCCGCCGATGCGCAAGGAGTGGAACGGGTCGGAGACCAGGATGACGTCCTTGATGTGGCGGGTCTTGAGGAAGCTGGCGGTCGACGCCAACGACTGCCAGGACGAGCGGCCGGACACCTCGCGCAGGATGTCGGAGTCGGGGACGCCCTTCGTGTGGAGGTAGTCGGCGGACGCGGTTGCCTCGGTGAAGTTGTCGCCGGGCTGCTTGCCGCCAGTCACCACGATGTAGGGGGCGTCATGTCGGTGGTAGAGGTCGATCGCGTGGTCGAGACGTGCCTTGAGCACCGCCGACGGCCGGCCGTTGTACTGAGCGGCACCGAAGACGACGATCGCCTGGGCCTTGTGGGCGCCGTCGCGCCGGGACGCCATCCATACCTGAGCGAAGGTGAACGCGACGTAGAAGACGACGGCGGCAGCGATGCCCGCCGTGACCTTGAGAGCGATGACGGCAACGCGCCGCACGCCTAGGCCTCTTCTTCGCTCCCTATCCGCTGCCAAGCCGCCCGTAACCGCGCCAGCACGCGTTCGCGCCCCAGCACGGCGAGCGACTCGAACAGAGGGGGGCCGACCGATCGCCCCGTAACAGCCACACGGACAGGCGCCTGGGCCTTCGCCAGCTTGAGACCGTGGCGCTCCCCTACCTCGAGCGTGATCTGGTGGAGCACCGTCGGCTCCCACTCGCACTTCTCGTATTCGACGATGGCGTCGTCTAGTACGGCAGCCGCCGGCGACTTCATCGCCTTCTGCCACGACTTCTCGTCGTAGGTGACCTCGTCGACGAAGAAGAAGTCGACCATGCCCGGCACCTCGGCGAGTGTCTTGACCCGCTCTTGGACGAGCGACGCCATGCGGTCGAAGACGTCGGCGTCGAAGTTCTCGGGAGGCCACGGCGGATCCGACTCGAGCCAGGGCAACGACTCCCGGACGAACGTGGCGACCGGCAGGGCGCGGATGTACTCGCCGTTGATGTGGTCGAGCTTCTGGTGGTCGAAATAGGCAGCGGCCTTGGTGACGTCTTCCAGCTGGAACTCGGAGACGACGTCCTCAATGGGGACGATCTCGCGGCCGTCACGCGGCGCCCACCCCAGAAGGGCGAGGTAGTTGCGCAACGCCTCCGCCAAGTAGCCCTTGTCCCGGTAGTCCTCGAGGGCCACGTCACCGTGGCGCTTGGAAAGCTTTTGGCGGTCCTGGCCGACGAGCAGCGGTAGGTGGGCGAACACGGGCTGCTCGGTCGTTCCGAGGGCCTCCCGCAAGAGGAGCACCCGCGCCGTCGACGGCAGCAGGTCCTCGCCGCGGATCACGTGGGTGACTCCCATGTCGACGTCGTCGACGGCGTTCGCCATGTAGAAGGTCGGGTGTCCCGTGGAGCGCACAACCACGAAGTCCTCGAGGGTGTCGTTCTTGATACTCACCTCGCCCCGGATCAGATCAGTGAAGCTGGTGACACCCTCCTTCGGGACGCGGAAACGGATGACACTGGCCTCGCCTTCGGGGACGTAGGCCTGGCCCGACGCCACCAGCTTGTGCGCCGCCTCGGCGTAGAGTTCCGCCCGCTCGGACTGGCGGTAGGGACCTTCGTCCCAGTCGAGACCGAGCCAGCGGAGGGTCGACTGGATACCGTCGACCCACTCTTCACGCGTGCGCTCCGTGTCGGTGTCTTCGATGCGCAGGATGAACGTCCCACCGGTGTGCCTCGCGAACAGCCAGTTGAAGAGCGCCGTGCGCGCGCCACCCACGTGGAGGAAGCCGGTAGGCGACGGAGCGAAGCGAACTCGCGGGCTCGGAGCCACGAGAGCACGCTATCGACGGCCAGTAGCCTCACTCCGGATGGCCAAGAAGAGCGTGCTGACGCCACAGAGCGAGGATTTCCCCCAGTGGTACCAGGACGTCATGGCCAAGGCCGAGCTGGCCGAGAACGGGCCGGCCCGTGGCACGATGGTCATCCGCCCGTACGGGTGGGCCCTGTGGGAAGGGATGCAGGCCGAGGTCGACCGCCGCATCAAAGATGCCGGCGCCCAGAACGCCTACTTCCCGCTGTTCATCCCCGAGTCATACCTGCACAAGGAAGCCGAGCACGTCGAGGGTTTCAGTCCCGAGCTCGCGGTCGTCACGCACGGGGGCGGCAAGAAGCTCGACGAGCCGCTGGTCGTGCGGCCGACGAGCGAGACCGTCATCAACGCCTACTTCTCCAAGTGGCTGCAGAGCTACCGGGATCTGCCGCTGCTGATCAACCAGTGGGCGAACGTCGTGCGTTGGGAGCTGCGCCCTCGCCTCTTCCTGCGCACGACCGAGTTCCTCTGGCAGGAAGGCCATACGTGCCACGCGTCCGAGGACGACGCGCGCGACTACGCGCTCCGCATCCTCCACGACGTCTACGAGAACTTCATGGTCGAGGTGATCGGCGTTCCGGTGGTCACCGGCCTGAAGACGGCCAACGAGCGCTTCGCCGGTGCTGATCAGACGTGGACGTGCGAGGCGATGATGGGCGACGGCAAGGCGCTGCAGATGGGCACCAGCCACCTGCTCGGTCAGAACTTCGCCAAGGTCTTCGACACCCAGTTCCTCACCGAGACCGGGGAGCGCGAGTACGCGTGGCAGACCTCGTGGGGCGTGTCCACGCGCATGGTCGGGGGCCTGATCATGACCCACGGTGACGACGCCGGGTTGCGAGTCCCGCCCAAGTTGGCGCCGATCCAGGTCGTCGTCCTGGTCGTCCGGGACGAGGACGGCGCGGGTGACGCGGCGGCCGCCCTGGCGAAGCAATTGAAGGCGGGCGGGATCCGAACCGAGCTCGACAACCGCGACGCGCCGTTCGGCAGACGGGCTGTCGAGTGGGAGCTCAAGGGCGTGCCCGTCCGGCTCGAGATCGGACCGCGAGACCTGGCGGAGGGGACGGCGACGATGGTGCGCCGCGACAAGGGTGAGAAGGAATCAACCCCGCTCGACGGCCTGCCGACCCGGATTCCCCAGCTGCTCGACGAGATCCAGAAGGCACTGCACCAGCAGGCCCAGCAGCGTCAGGAGGACCGGACGGTCGACGCCGCCACCGTCGACGAAGCCATCGACGGGGCCCGCACCGGCTTCGCCCGCATCAAGTGGGACAACGGCGGTGAGCTCGAGAAGCGCCTCAATCAGGAAAGCGTGAGCGTCCGCTGCCTGCGGCGCCAGGACGGCTCGGTGCCGCTCGCGACCGACGAACCCGATCTGGTCGCCGTCGTGGCCCGCGCCTACTGAGGCTGCGTTGGACCAAACGATCGTCACCGTCGATGCCTTCACCAACCGGCCCTTCGCCGGAAATCCGGCCGCGGTCTGCGTGCTCGACGCCTACCCCGACGATGAGTGGATGCAGGGCGTCGCTCGCGAGATGAACCTTTCTGAGATGGCGTTCCTCGTCCGTCGCAGCGACGGCGACTGGGACCTGCGGTGGTTCTCCCCCACCGTCGAGGTCGACATCTGCGGTCACGCCACCCTGGCGAGCGCGCATGTTCTGTGGCAGGACAGGCACGCCGAGAAGGGTTCGGCGCTCCGCTTCCACACGCGAAGCGGGGTGTTGGGCGCCGAGCCCGACGGGGACTGGATCGAGCTCGACTTCCCGGCCGCACCCGCCGACGATCCCTCGGTCGAGGTCCGAGAACTGCCTTCTGAAGACCAGCTGCGCGCGTTCAAGCCCGACATGGCCGAGCTCGAGGAGGCCACCGCTCGGGTCGTCTACTACACGGCTCCCGGCGACGACGGGTTCGACTACGCCGACAGAGTCTTCGGTCCCAAGGTGGGCATCCCCGAGGATCCGGCCACGGGATCCGCCCACTGCACGCTTGGACCGTTGTGGGCGTCACGCCTGGGCAGGGACGAGATGAAGGCCCGTCAGCTCTCGGCGAGAGGCGCCGAGTTCCGGGTGCGCGTCACCGGCGACCGGGTCAAGATCTCCGGCCAGGCTGTGACGATGCTGCGGGCGACACTTGGGGGTGTGTAGTGGTCATCGTGACCGGCTGGCTCCGCTTCAAGCCTGAGGACAGAGATGACGTCCTCGAGGGACTACAGAACGTCACCGAGCTGAGCCGCCAGGACGCGGGCTGCATCGACTACTGGTGGGCCGAGGCCGTCGCTGAGCCGAACACCTTTAGGTTCTTCGAGTGCTGGGAGTCCCAGGAGCTC
>JAFAUA010000376.1 GCA_019243595.1 Acidimicrobiia bacterium | reverse complement strand
CGGCACAGGGCCTGCCCACCGGGTCAACGGCGACCGCCCGGATCACCGCGGCTGCGCCGCACCACCTGACCGGCGAGCTCGTCGAGGTCGTCGACCGCCCGCACCGGCGGACGCGCATTCCCGTGGCGGCGGTCTAATCAGACACCTTGCCCTCGTCGGGCCCACGGCGTCTGGCAAGTCGGCCTTGGCCTTCGAAGCGGCAAGGGTCCTCGGCGACGTCGAGATCGTCTCGGTCGACTCCATGCAGGTGTACCGGGGCATGGACATCGGCACGGCGAAGCCGTCAGCTAAGGAGCGGGCCGAGATCCCGCACCACCTGCTCGACCTGGCCGATCCCGGCGAGCGCTTTACCGTCGCCCGCTTTCAGGAAGAGGCCGACAAGGCGATCGCCGGCATCGAAGGTCACGGCCACCGAGCGCTGCTCGTGGGGGGCACCGGCCTTTACCTGCAGGCGGTTGTCGACCGCCTCACCGTGCCGGGCGAGTGGCCCGACGTGCGCGAGGAGCTGGAGGCCACGGGCACCGATGGTCTGTACGAACGCCTCGCCGAGCTCGACCCGCCGGCTGCCTCGCGCATCGAGCCGACCAACCGCCGCCGAGTCGTCCGGGCTCTCGAGGTGACGCTCGGCAGCGGACGACCGTTCTCCAGTTTCGGTCCCGGCATCGCGACCTTCCCGCCGACGCCGTTTCAGATCGCCGGCGTCTGGTTGCCGCGCGCCACCCTGGCCCGGCGCATCGACGCCCGGCTGCGCGACCAGGTCGAGGCCGGCTTCGTGGACGAGGCGGTGGCACTGGAGCCCCGCATGTCGCCCACCGCCCGCCAGGCCCTGGGCTACAAGGAGCTCCTCGACTACGCGGCCGGCAACACCACTCTCGACGAGGCATTCGAGACCGCGGCCAGCCGTACGCGCGCCTTCTCCCGGCGCCAGCGCATGTGGTTCCGGCGTGACCCCCGCATCACGTGGCTGGCCACCGGCGGCGACCCTCTCGATCTTTTGCCCGCCCTCCTGGGAAACTGGAGGCCCAGATGATCGAGCTCGACAAGTACCAGGCGCTCGGGAACGACTTCCTGATCCTCGTCGACGCCGACGGCACCAACCCCGTCGACGACGACTTCGTGCGCCGCGTCTGCGACCGCCACCGTGGGGTTGGCGCCGACGGCCTCATTTGGGTCACCAAGGACGCGACCGGTGACGCCGACCTCACGATGGTTCTCCGCAACGCCGACGGCGGGCGGGCGGAGATGAGCGGCAACGGCATCCGCTGCCTCGTGCGCGCCGCGGTCGCTCACGGCCTCGTCACCGGAGCCGAGGTCGCGGTCGCCACCGATGCGGGGATCAAGCGCCTTTGGATCAAGGACGAAGGCGTCACCGTCGACATGGGCCGGGCCGAGCTCGGCCCCGAGCGCGAGCACAGCTCGCCCGGTTGGCGGCAGCGAGAGGTGGAGATGGGCAACCCCCACCTGGTGCTTCTGTGCCCCGATCCCGCCGACGTGCACGTGGCCGAACTCGGTCCCAAGCTCGAGCAGCTCCGACCAGGTGGGATGAACGTCGAGTTCATCGCCCCGGGTCCGGGCAAGGACGAGCTCAAGTTCCGCGTCTGGGAGCGGGGCGCGGGGGAGACCCGCGCTTGTGGGACAGGCACCTGCGCGGCGGCCGCCGCTGCACACGCATGGGGACTGGTGGGTACACACGTCACCGTGCACAACCCCGGCGGTGACCTCGACGTTGAAGTGGGCGAGGACGCCGTGCTCCTCACCGGCCCCGTCGAGTTCGTGGCAAGGGTGGCGGTCGAAGCTTGAGCCTCATTGAAAGGGCCATACGCGAGCGGATCGTGCTCGTGGGGGTCACCATCCCGCCGGAGACGGTGGACGACACCGAGGCTCATCTCGACGAGCTGGCCCTGCTCGTCGACACCGCAGGGGCGGATGTGGCCGAGCGTGTGCTGCAGCGACGCGAAAGCCCCGACCCCGCGACCTACATCGGCAAGGGCAAGGCCGACGAGCTGCGGCAGGTCTCCCTCGAGGTCGATGCCGACACTGTCGTGTTCGACGACGAGCTGAGCCCCGCCCAGAGCCGCAACCTGGAGAAGCTGCTGGGACGGACGGCGATCGACCGCACGGCGGTGATCCTCGACATCTTCGCCCAGAACGCCCGCACCCAAGAAGGCCGGGCCCAGGTCGAGCTCGCCCTCCTGCGCTACCGGCTGCCGCGCCTTCGGGGTCGAGGCAAAGCCTTCAGCCAGCAGGCGGGTGGCATCGGCACGCGGGGTCCGGGCGAGACGCAGCTCGAAGTCGACCGTCGCCGCCTGCTTCGTCGCATCACCAAGCTCGAGAGCGAGCTCCGCGACCTTTCGAAGACCCGGCGCACCCAGCGCAAGGCGCGCGCCCGCTCGGGCATCCCGACGATCTCGCTGGTCGGTTACACGAACGCCGGTAAGTCGACGTTGTTGAACCGCCTCACTGACGCGGGCGTGCTCGTCGAGGACCGGCTGTTCGCCACGCTCGACCCGCGCACGCGCCGGCTCGACCTTCCCGGCGGCGAGCCGGTGCTCGTCAACGACACCGTCGGCTTCGTGCGCAAGCTGCCGCACCAGCTGGTGGAGGCCTTTCAGTCGACGCTCGAGGTCGTGAAGGAGTCCGACCTCCTGGTGCACGTCGTCGACAGCGCAGCCCACGATCCGAACGAGCAGATCGCCGCCGTGCATGCCGTGCTGGCCGAGATCGGCGCCGACCGGGTGCCCGAGCTGCTGGCGTTCAACAAAGCCGACATCGCACCCGAGGCCAAGCGGCTCGTCGATCGTCACCCGGGGTCGGTGATGCTCTCGGCGGGCACCGGTGACGGCGTCGAGCACTTGCTGCGCACGATCGGCGATCGCCTGCGGGCGCTGGCGCCCGTGGTCGAGCTCCGTGTGCCCTACGACCGCGGCGACGTGGTCGCCGCCCTGCATCGCGAGGGCGAGGTGCTCTCCGAAGCCCACGAGCCGGAGGCGACCGTGCTCCGAGCGCGCTTCCGCAGCGGCGGCCCCGGCCGCTTCGAGGAGTTCGTGGTCTCGTCGTGAACGCCGGGTTCCAGCCACCGCCCTACCCCTACGACCGCCTCGACCCCCTGAAGGCACTGGCCGCCGCCCACGAGGACGGCCTCGTCGACCTGTCGGTGGGCACGCCGTGCGACCCGCCGTCCGCGGCCGTCGTTACCGCCCTGGGCGCATCGGGCACCGAGGCCGGGTATCCGGCGTCGATCGGCTCGGCCGCGTTCCGGGTGGCGGCGGCCGGCTGGCTGGAACGCCGATTCGGCGTCGGTCTCGACCCGTCAGACCTCGCGGCCTGCGTCGGCACCAAGGAGTTCGTGGCGAACGTGCCCCACATCCTGCGACTGCGTGACCCGCAGCGGGACACCGTGCTCTACCCGGCGGTTTCCTATCCGACGTACGCCATGGGCGCCCTCCTGGCTGGCTGCCGGGCCGTCCCCGTCGCCGTCGACGAAAGCTGGCACCTTGACATCTCGTCGATCGACGACGCGGACGCGCGACGAGCTCTCTGTCTCTGGGTGAACACCCCGGCCAACCCGACCGGCGCCGTCGACGACCTCGGCGCCGCCGCCGCGTGGGGACGCGAGCACGGGGTGCCGGTGTTCAGCGACGAGTGCTACGTCGAATTCACGTGGAGCGGCGCCCGCCACACGATCCTGGAGCACGGGCTCGACGGGCTCGTCGCCGTGCACTCGCTGTCCAAACGGTCGAACATGGCCGGCCTGCGCGCCGGGTTCTACGCCGGCGACCGCGGGCTGGTGCGCTACCTCGCCGAAGTGCGCAAGCACGTGGGCTTGATGATGCCGGGGCCCGCCCAGCTGGCGGCGAGTGTCGCGCTGGAGGACGACGCCCACCTCGAGAAGCAACGCGAGCGCTATCGCGTGCGCCTCGGCATCATGCGAGAGGCGTTCGCCGAGGCGGGCGTCGACACGCCCTTCCCCGAGGGGACGTTCTACTTGTGGGTGGCGGCGCCCGAGGGCGACGCCTGGGCGTTCACCGAGCGCC
The DNA here is from genome assembly GCA_019243595.1 of Acidimicrobiia bacterium. Taxonomy (GTDB): domain Bacteria; phylum Actinomycetota; class Acidimicrobiia; order Acidimicrobiales; family AC-14; genus CADDZP01. The sequence goes on along the minus strand of JAFAUA010000376.1, from coordinate 3,004 downwards.
TGGCCAAGGAGGCTGGCGTGCTCGTGTCCCCGGGTGAGTTCTACGGCTCCGACGGCGCCGGCTACGTGCGCGTCGCCGTGGTGCAGCCGACCGCCCGCCTGGAACGGGCGGCCGACCGCATCAGCGCTATGAGCTGAACCCGTGGTCGCGTAGCCACTGGTCGGCCACCGTCGCCGCATCTTGCTTGTCGACGTCGGTCTTCTTGTTCATGGCGACCAGGTCGTCGGTCGTGAGCTTCGAGGAGATCGAGTTCCAGATGCTCGTGATCTCGCCGTTGAGCTTCGGCGTCCGGATGACCGGCACGACGTTGTCGGCGTTCTGGAGGTGCTTGTCGTCCTGGAGGATGACGAAGTTCCGAGCCTGGACGGCGCTGTCGCTCGAGAAGATGAGTGCCACGTCGACGTCACCGTTGGCGAGGGCGTTCTTGGAGAGCGGGCCTCCGGCGTCGAGGGCCTTGAACGACTTGAACTTCAGACCGTACGTCTTGAGAAGGCCCTGCTGGCAGAACGGACGGGTCGGGCACTCGGGCGGGCCGCCGAGCGTCATCTGGGCCGCGAACGGCGCCAGGTCCGACGTCTTGACGAGCTTGTCCTTGTCAGCGGTCGCCTTGGTGACGGCGAAGGCATTGGCGTCGGCGGCTGACGAAGCGTCGAGCACGCTGATGCCCTTCGAGGTGTAGGCGTCGCGGAGGCGGGTCACGGTCTGCTGCACGTCGCCGGTGGCGGTGCCCGCGTCGCCGGGCACCTTGAGGAACGTCAGCTCGGTGGCCGCGTAGGTGACGTAGGCATCGAGCTCACCGTTGAGGAGCGCGGGCTCGACCACCTCGCGGGTGCCGAGGTTCGGCTTGAACGTCACCCGGTACCCCTTGGACTGCAGCGCCTTGCCGTAGATGTTGGCGAGCGTGGAGCTCTCCGGGAAATTGAAGGCGGCGATGGTGATCGACTCCTTCGCCGTGGTGGTCGCGCTGCTCGACTTGCTGCTACCCCCGCCGCACGCAGCGACGACGAGGCCAAGCGCCAGAACGAGCGCTGGGAGGGCGAGCCGAGCTCGGTACTTCCGCATGTATCGATGTCTCCTTGGTGACGTCAGGTCGGCTCGACGACCGCCGTGGCCGCGCCGACGAAGGGCTCATTCTTGCCTCGATGGCGGTGGGTAAGGCCAGCCGAGACCGTGAAGCGCTGCAGGAGGGCGAGCACGAGCTCGGTCAACACCGACAGCACGGCGACCAGGAAGGCGCCCGCGAAGACCTGCACGAAGTCCCGTTGGGCGAGTCCGTCGATGATGTAGCGACCGAGTCCGCCCCACGCCACGAGGGCGGCGAGGGTGGCCGTGGCGACCACCTGGACGGCGGCCGTCCGCACGCCGGCCAGCACGACCGGGAGGGCCACGGGCAGCTCGACGTGCCACAGGCTCTGCCACCCCGTCATGCCCATGCCCTTTGCCGAGTCCCTGATCTCGGGGTCGACGTCGGCCATCCCCACGTAGCTGTTGGTGACGAGCGGCGGTATGGCGAGCACGAACAGCGCGATGAACGCCGGCTCGGCGCCGATGCCGAAAATCTGGGCGGCCAGCACGAGCACCGCGAAGGAGGGGATGGCTCGGCCCGCGTTGGTGAAGTTGATGGCGATGGAGCCGAACCGGCGCAGGTGGCCGAGGTACAGGCTCGGTGGCATGGCGACCAGCAGCGCCGCTCCCACCGCGGCGCCCGACATGACCAGGTGCTCGAACACCCGATGGGGAATCCCGTTCGTGCCCTGCCAGTGCGAACCGGTCGCGAACCAGGCGAGGACGTCACCAAGAAATTTCACGGTGCGCTGCGCCTTCGGGCCCACGGCATGGCCACCCGCTGCACGCCGACCAGGGCGAGGTCGGCGACCACGGCCAGAGCGACGCACAGCACCGAGCCGACGACGACCTCGGTGCGGAAGTCCCGGATCAGGCCGTCGAGGATGAGCTGTCCCAGACCCCCTTGGCCGATGACGGCCGTGACCGTGACCAACCCGATCGTCGTCACGACCGCGATGCGGATCCCGGCGATGATCACCGGCAGCGCCAGGGGCAGCTCGACCCGGGCGAACTGACGCGTCGGGGTGTAGCCCATGCCCTCCGCCGCCTCGCGTACATCGGCGGGAACGCCGGCCAAGCCGGCGACGATGTTCCGGATGAGGATCAAGAGCGTGTAGCTGACGAGTGCGATCTCCGCCGTCGTTCGCGTCAGACCCGTCCACGGCACGAGCAGGGCGAGCAGGGCGATCGACGGGATCGTGTAGAGGATGCCGGTCACCGAGAGGACGGGCGCCTCGAACCACCGCCAACGCCGGGCGAGCAGGGCAAGGGGCACGGAGATGAGCATCCCGATGCCCACGGCGATGAGCGTGAGCTCGACGTGATCGCGCAGGGCGTGGAACACGACGTCGGTGTGGCTCGACACCCAGTTCCACCGGATCCACGGCTCGCTCGTCTGCGCGACGACCGCAGGCCCCGGCATCGGCGAAGAGTACCCTCGCACTCCGATGCTGCGGCTCGAGTCGGTGAGCAAGCGCTACGGCAGCCGCACGGTCGTGCAAGAGCTGAGCCTCGAGGTCGACGAGGGCGAGGTCTGCGTCCTCATCGGCCCGTCAGGATCGGGCAAGACGACGACGCTGCGGATGATCAACCGCCTGATCGAGCCCTCGGGCGGCCGCATCATCCTCGACGACGAGGATGTGACCCACGGCGACCCGGTGAAGCTGCGCCGTCGCATGGGCTACGTCATCCAGCAGGTGGGCCTGTTCCCGCACGAGACCGTCGCCCAGAACGTGGCGACCGTGCCCCGCCTCTTGGGGTGGGACCGGCGCAAGATGCGGGCCCGCGTCGACGAGCTCCTCGAGTTGGTCGGCCTCGAACCCGCGGAGTTCCGGCAGCGCTATCCGGACCAGCTCTCCGGTGGACAGCGCCAGCGGGTCGGCGTGGCCCGGGCGCTCGCCGCCGACCCGCCGGTCCTGCTGATGGACGAGCCGTTCGG
>JAFAUA010000266.1 GCA_019243595.1 Acidimicrobiia bacterium | reverse complement strand
ACCTGGCGGAGAAGCTGCGCCTCGCCGACTTCGCCATCACCCAGTTCTTCTGGACCGCGGACCACTACTTCCGGATGGTCGATGAGTTGGAGGCCCATGGCGTCGACACGCCCGTCATCCCCAGCCTCTTTCCCATCATCAACGCCGCCACCGCGGAGCGGTTCACATTGTTGAACGGGGCGACGTGGCCGCGGTGGCTGGCCGACCGACTGGAGCCGGTGGCCGACAACCCCCAGGAAGTCCGCAAGATCGGCATCGAGGTGGCGACCAAGCTGGGTGAGGAGCTGCTGGCCAACGATCCTCCCGGCTTGCACATCTACACGATGAACACCTCCGCGGCGCCGAAGGAGGTCTGGAGGAACCTCGGCCTAGTCTCGGCGGATGGCTGACAAGATCACCGCTGCCGACGACGGCACCCTTCAGGTTTCCGACGAGCCGATCATCCCCTACATCGAGGGCGACGGCACCGGTGTCGACATCTGGCCGGCGGCCCAGTTGGTCATGGACGCGGCGGCAGCCAAGCACGGCAAGAAGATCGCCTGGAAAGAGGTGCTCGCCGGGCAGAAGGCGTTCGACGAGACCGGGAGCTGGCTACCCGACGAGACCGTCGAGACCTTTAAGGAGTACCTGATCGGCATCAAGGGCCCGCTCACGACACCTGTCGGCGGCGGGATCCGCAGCCTGAACGTCGCCCTGCGCCAGATCCTCGACCTCTACGCGTGTGTCCGCCCGGTGCGGTGGTTCCAGGGCGTGCCGTCGCCGGTGCGGCACCCCGAGAAGGTCGACATGGTGATCTTCCGGGAGAACACCGAGGACATCTACGCCGGCCTCGAGGTCGAGGAAGGCACGCCCGAGGCGGCCAAGCTCATCAGGCTGCTGCAGGACGAGATGGGTTGGAAGATCCGCCCCGACTCGGGGGTCGGCATCAAGCCTGTGTCCGAGACCGGGTCCAAGCGCCTGATCCGGGCTGCCATCGAGTACGCCGTCGAGCGCAAGCGCAAGAGCGTCACGCTCGTGCACAAGGGCAACATCCAGAAGTTCACCGAGGGCGCCTTCCGCAACTGGGGCTACGAGCTCACCCGCGAGGAGTTCTCCGACGTCGCCGTCGGCTGGGACGACTGCGGCGGCGACCCGGGCGGCAAGATCCTCGTCAAGGACGCCATCGCCGACATCACCCTGCAACAGGTGCTCACTCGCCCTGACGAGTTCGACGTCATCGCCACCACCAACCTCAACGGCGACTACCTCTCCGACGCCCTCGCGGCCCAGGTCGGCGGCATCGGGATCGCTCCGGGCGGCAACATCAACTACGTCAGCGGCCACAGCATCTTCGAGGCCACCCATGGCACAGCCCCGAAGTACGCCGGCCAGGACAAGGTCAATCCCGGCTCGGTGCTGCTGTCGGGCGTGATGATGTTCGAGCGCCTGGGCTGGCAGGCGGCCGCCGACGACATCGTCCGGGCCCTCGAGGCGACGATCGCCGAGAAGATCGTCACCTACGACTTCGCCCGCCTGATGGACGGCGCCACCGAGGTCAAGACCTCCGAGTTCGCCGAGGCGATCGTCGAACGCCTGTAACTAGGCGCTGCCCTCGGCGGCGCGCTTGATGCGCTCGAGCGTCTGCTGCATGGCTTGTTCCAGGTCGGCCGTGCGGTCCTTGATGCCCAGCAGATAGCGATCAGCCAGCACTATGTACTGAGGCATGTCCGCCAGCAGCTCGAAAGACTCGGTCGCGTCAGTGCCCCCGTCGGCGGACGCCTCGAAGTGGTACGTCCACTTGGTCGATCCCGAGCCGGGCGTGATGAAAGCGAACTCGCGCCCGGGGTCGGCGGCGACGACCTCAGGTTTCGTGCTCCAGCGAAACAGTCCGCGCTTGTTGCTGCCCTTGAACCGGGCGCCGACCGCGGGCCCGGTCGCTCCGTCGATCCATTCGCACTTCACGGTCTCCGGGCTCCACTCACCCATGCGGGTCACATCCGAGACCAGGTCATAGACCTTCTCGGGGGGAGCGCTGATATGGACTCGAGCTTCGCCTGTGGTCCCTCTCTTCATGCGTCCTAGTGTTCTCGGCGTAGCGAGGAGGGAGCAATTTTGAAGATCACCGTTGTGGGCGCAGGCTTCTATGGGTCGTCGCTGGTCCAGCGCATCGCCGAGGCCGACATCGTCGACGAAGTCGTGATGACCGACATCATCGAGGACAAGTCCCAGGGCTTGGCGCTCGACATGATGCAGGCCCGCTCGATCGAAGGCTTCGAGACCCGCATCATCGGGACGAACGGCTACGACGAGACCGAGGGGTCCGACGTCTGCGTGATCACCGCCGGCCTTCCGCGCAAGCCGGGTATGAGCCGCATGGACCTCATCGAGACCAACGCCAAGATCGTCGGTGACGTGACGCGCAAATTGGTGGCCGGCTCGCCGGACGCCGTGATCATCGTCGTCTCGAACCCCCTCGACGAGATGACCGCCTTGTGCGCGCAGGTCTCGGGCTTCCCGAAGCACCGCGTCATGGGTCAGGCGGGGATGCTCGACACCGCCCGCTTCAAGCACTTCGTCGCCGAGCGCACGGGTAGCTCGGCGTCGCGGATCGAGGCGATGACCCTCGGCTCCCACGGCGACACCATGGTCCCGATTCCCTCGCAGGTGAAGGTCGACGGCAAGCCGCTCCTGGAGGTCCTCGAGGCCGACGTGGTCGACGGCATCGTGCAGAAGACCCGCGACGGCGGCGCCGAGATCGTCGGCCTGCTCAAGACTGGCTCGGCGTACTACGCACCCTCGTCGGCTGCTGCGGCCATGGTGAAGGCCGTGGTGCGCGACACCGGTGAGGTCATGCCCGTGTGCGCGTGGCTCGAGGGTCAGTACGGGATCAAGGACGTCTACCTCGGGGTCCCGGCGCGGATCGGACGCGAGGGCGTCAAGGAGATCGTCGAGCTGCCGCTCTCCGACGACGAGGTCGAAGCACTGCGCACCGCCGCCGAGGCGGTTCGTGCCAAGCAAGCCGACGTCGCCAACCTCGGCTGACCGACGCGAGATAGCTCGTGGGTGACCTCGGCGTCGACACCGCTGTCGAGCGGGTCGACGACGGGCGCTACACGGCCACGCTCTCGCGCGACTGGGAGATCTGGGGCCCCATGGGCGGGTACCTGGCGTCCTTCGCCCTGCGGGCGGCCGGCGATGTCTCGCCCTTCGACCGACCGGCCAGCTTCTCGTGCCATTACCTCGGCGTGGCGTCGTTCGACGCCATCGACATCTCCGTCACGACGCTCCGCCAAGCGCGCACGGCGGCCTCGCACCGCGTCGAGGTCAGCCAGGATGGCAAGCCCATGCTCGAGGCGACGGTGTGGAGCGTCGGTGAGGTGGAAGGGCTGGCGCACGACGTATCGAGCGCACCAGACGTCCCGGCCGCGGATGAGGTCCCGCCGGTGGCCGAGCTCCTGACCGCCGAAGAGCTCGAGGCGGGACCGCCGTTCGCGTTTTGGAACAACGTCGAGCAGAAGCCGCTCCGGTTCATGCGGCCGTGGCCACCGTCCGAGCCCATCGAGCCCGTGTGGCGTGCCTGGTGCCGGTTCACCCCGACGCCGACGTTCGACGACCCCTGGATCGACGCCTGCCGTTCGATCATCCTCGTCGACGTCCAGAGCTGGCCAGCCGCCCACCTCCCGCACGCCTATCTCCAGCCGCCGTTCTACGCGCCGAGCCTCGATCTCTACGTCGCCTTCAACGACCCGCGGCCCCAGTCGGGATGGCTGCTCACCGACGGCCACGCCCCCAACGCGGCCCATGGGTTGATGGGCTGGACCGGACGGCTCTGGGCTGAGGACGGTGCGCTCGTGGCCTCCGGCGGCGGTCAGCTGCTCTGCCGGCGGGTGCCTCAGCGGTAGGTGCGGCGCGCCTGGCGGCGCAGCGTGAGGATCGGCACGAGCGCGAACGCCAGCAAAGCGAGGGCGAAGCAGACGACGCCGAAGCCCAGGAAGGCCCCCTCCTCGAACCACCCGCCCAGGCCGACGTTGAGGGCCGCGAGGCCCAGCAGGGCGACGGGTATGAACAGCAAGAGGTCGCGCTTGGTAGCAGGGGGCGGCTCGGGCTCGGGGCCCCAGTCAGCCTCCCCCTCCTCGTCAACGATGATGGGGGCCGGCGGCGGGGGAGGCGACGGCCGGGCGCTGCGGTACGAGGTGTTCGACGAGCCGATGCCCAGCCCGCGGTCATAGGCAAGGCGCTGCGCAGGATCGCCGAGGACGGCCCACGCCTGGTTCAGCCGCTGCATTACGGCGTCGTCGCTGCCGGCGACGTCGGGGTGGTGGCGGCGTGCCATGCGCCGGTAGGCGCGCTTGATCTCCTCTGCGTTGGCCGAGGTCGACACGCCGAGCACCTCGTAGTGCGTCACCGCCTGAAGGCTACGATCCCGCACCTGTGGAGCCGGTGGGGCGGGGGGAGAAGGTGTTCGACCACGAGCCGGTCCGTGGCACCTTCCGGCACTTGGAGTCGCCCGACGACGTGCTCGCCCTGCTCGACACCGGGGCCGACGGGGTGGTCGCCCTCGTACGCGACGCCGGTGCGACGTTCCTCTCGCCGATCTTCCATGAGCTGACCGCCGTCGTCTGCACCAGCGGCACCATGCGCAGTCACATCGGCATCGTCAGCCGGGAGTTCCAGCTGCCGTGCGTGATGGGCACCGAATTCAACGGCGACGAGCCCGCCGACGGCGCCGAGGTCGAGGTCGACTGCTCGGGTTCGGAAGGTGTCGTCCGTGCCTGACCCCCAGGACCACCGCGCCGAGGCCGACGAGCTCATCGCCTACCACGCCGAGATCAGCGGCGCGATGACGGCGGAGCGCACGGCGCTCGAGTCGCGCCTCATCCCCGTCTCCGCCTACATCCTCGTATCGGCCGCCGAGGCCTGGTACCGGTGGCCGGACATGATGCAGAGCATCGACAAAGTCATGCCGGCAGAAGAGATCGGCGCCGCCGGGCGCCGGCCGGGCGTGCGCGTCAACGCCGTGCACCTCTGGTCGATCGCCAACATCTACCTGACCGGGCGCAAGCTGCTGACGACGTTCGGCGTGGTGGAGGACGAGGTCGAACGGACCTGGACGGTGCTCGACTTCTGGCGACGGGCGGCGGGCGCCTACCGCGCCGACGGCACGCTGCAGGCGTGGGACGCCGGCTTCAAGGCTCACCCCTATGGCGACGACGTCATCGAATCGCTGCTGGCGCAGACGACGGCAACCGACGAGCAGGCGCGTGCCGCGATCAAGAAGCTCAACGCCACGCTCGTCGCCTACCTCTTCCTCATGTACTTCGACACCCGCGTCGGCGCCGGCGACAGCGGGCCCTACCCGCTCGACGGCGGGCGCACCCTGCTGGTGCGCGACTACTACCAGCTGGGTCAGAGCGACTTCGCCTGGTCGCACGTCGCCGCGGGAGTGCCATACCAGAACCTCACCGCCGCCCTCGTTCTCGACGGTGTCGACGTACGCGTCAACGACTGGGGTACGTCCCTCACCGAGCCCGAGGATTACCTCGACCACCTCGTGGCCTTCGGCCTGTACACCACTGACGGGGCCGGCGGCGCCCTCCGGCCCGTTTTGCCAGACGAGTGGGACGGCCTCCTTGCCACGGTCCGCAAGGCGCAGGCCGACCACTACCGCCAGGTGGCTGCCATGGACCGCCGCCAGAAGATCGATGCCGGCGCGTACGTGTACTTCTCGTTTCTGCGCCCGTTCGCCGAGGTGGCGGGTGTCGCCGACGAGCTCGACTGGACCGTCCCCCGCGACACCGTCGGTCCCCTCTACGACGCGCTGGAGCCGTTCACGGGCGAGGGCGCGTCGATGGAGGAGACCGGGCCCTACTACCTGCCGCTGGCGCCGAGCGCGTGAGCAGCCCGGTCGACCCCAAGGACGAGGGCAAGCACGAAGCCGATCCTGCCGACCAGCTCTGGAACGAATCCTGGTACTTCGACTTCGCCACGCCCGACGGCCGCCTCGGCGGCTACGTCCGGGTTGGTCTCTATCCGAATCTCGGGACCACCTGGTACTGGGCGTACCTCGTCGGCGACGGACGGCCGTTGGTGGCCGTGCGCGATCACGACGTGCCGCTCCCCAAGGGTTCCAGCCTCGAGCTGCGCGCCGAGGGCCTGTGGGCCGACACGGTCTGCGAGACCCCGCTCGAGCACTGGAGCGTGAACCTCGAGTCGTTCGGCGTTGCCCTCGACGATCCGGCCGACGCCTACCGCGGCGAGCGCGGCCAACGCGTCGGTTTCGGGCTCGACCTCGAGTGGGTCGAGGCAGCCCCGCCCCAGATGTCGACCGGTCTCCCTCGCTACGAAGCGGCGTGCACGGTCCAGGGCGAGGTGCTCGTGGGCGAGGAGCGCATCGAGGTCGACGGCTTCGGCGAACGCGACCACTCGTGGGGCCACCGCGACTGGTGGTCGATGCCGTGGTGCTGGACCGCGGGACGCCTCGACGACGGCACCGCCTTCCACGCCTTCAAGCCCCTGATCGACATCCCCTTCGCCTCAGGGTTCGTCGCTCCGCCAGGCGGAGACGTCGAGAACGTCGAGCACTTCAACGTCGACACCGATCTCGGCGCCGAGGGGCTGCCGACGAGGGCGACGATGGAGCTCGGCGACCTCCGCCTGTCGGTGACGCCGACCGGCCATGCCCCGATCGCTTTGGAAGCGCCCGACGGACGGGTCAGCCGCTTCCCCCGGTCGCTGTGCCGCTTCGAGTCGGTCGCTGACGACCGCGCCGGGTGGGGCTGGACCGAATGGTGCCAGCCGCCGACGGGCGACAGCTAGCTCTTCAGCGCGGGCAGCTTCACGAACAGCGGCGCCGCCTTGATGGCGTCCCAGGCGGACGCGTTGGCCTCCTGCCACGACCAGAACGAAACGCTGACGGCGCCGTAGTCGTGTGCGACTTGCATGAACCGCGTGAGCTCGGCCGGGGTCGGCACGCCGGGCCGGCCGCCCTCGGGTCCGCCGTCGTACGCCTGGCCGATCGGCATGAGCGGCTTCCCGTAGTGCTTCAGGTAGTCGAGGGCGACGGCGGTGTCGAGTCCCGGCTCGCGGTTGAGCCAGTAGACCATCGGCGCGATGGCGTCGAATGGTCCGACCGTGGCGTCATAGGAGTACTGCCGGCGCATCTGTGGGGTCGGGTTCGGAACGACGGCGATCAACAGGGTCGACGGCCCAACCGCATCGCGGAGGTAGTGGGAGTAGACCCACGCCGCGTCAGCTCTGAAGTCGGTGCCTTCGGAGCGGGTTTCGATGTCGGCCGCGAAGCCGTCAAGGCGGTTGCCGCCCGCTGCGGTGTGGTTGAGCGCCTGCAGGGCTCGGTCCACGTCGACCTTGGTATCGGAGAGCTTGGGGAAGTCCCACCCGTAGACCTTCAACCCCGCGGCGTGGGCGAAGGGCAGCAGCTGGTCGAGGAACTGTCCGTTCTGGAATCCATCCCACGTCGAGCCCGTGCGCACGAAGATGTGGGTGAGCCCTGCGGCCTTGGCGCGGGCCAGGATGGCAGTGACGTCGCCGTGCTCGGTGCGCGCCGGCTCCCAGATCCACATCCCCTTGCCCTGCGGGATGGTCGGGGCCGGGGCGAGCGCCGGAGGCGGCGGCAGCGTCGTCGTTGTGGACGTCGTCGTCGAGGTCGGGCGGGACGGCTTCACCGCGGGCTTGGGCTTCACCGTCGTCGTCGTTTCGATGACGGGCGTGACCAGGTCGGGCGGCATCGGTCGGGGAGCGGCCACCCGCACGAGCGGGGGCACTATGGGCGTCGAGGCGCGACCGCCCTCGGCCGCGGCCGCGGTGGCCAGAATGGCCAGCGACAGCAGCGCGCCGAGACCAGAGACCAGTAGGCGCGCTCGCGCCTCCCCCAGGAGTCCTCCCCCCATTAGCCGCCATAGTACGGCCTTCCCGTGGCGGCTCGCGCGCGCAGGGACGTAGAATTTTCGCGAATCTCTCATGCGGCGGAGGACGGGGTTTGGGGGTCGACGGGCGGGTACAGGCAGCCGACTCCGACCCTGTCCGAGTGGCCATCGTTGACGACCATCCGGTCGTACGTGAAGCTTTCGGCAACCTTTTCGACCTGGTTGAGGGGCTACATGTCGTTTTCGCGGCGGCCGACGCCGAGGAGGCGCTGGCCAACCTGGCCACCACCCCGGTCGACGTCGCGATTGTCGACTTCGCGCTCCCGGACACCGACGGGAGCGTGCTCACCGGCCGGATCAAGGAGCGCCACCCGGACACCCGGGTGGTGATCTTCACCGCCTCCCTCGACCCTCTCCAGGTCCGCCGGGCGGTCCGGTCGAACGCCGACGGGATCCTGCTGAAGAGCACCCCGATCGACTTCCTGGTGACCGCCATCCGGGACGTAGCCAGTGGCCAGCGGGTCGTCGCCAAGGACCTCTCAGGCGTGCTGGAGGCGGCGGACCAGGATGGGTTGGCCGCCGAGCTCTCCGATCGAGAGCTCGAGGTGCTGGCCCGTATGGCCAAGGGCATGACCAACAAGGACATTGCCCGGGACCTGTTCATCTCTCAGGCCACGGTGAAGAGCCACGTGGAGAACATCCTCCGCAAGCTGAGTGCCGCCGACCGCGCCGGCGCCGTCGCCGAAGGATTCCGCCGGCAGCTGATCAGCTGACGCCGCCAACTCGGGGCGAGGTTGACACCGGGCTATGCCCGAAATGACCCGCTTAGGTCATGGGATCGGCTGGCGGCCAACCTCGGGCTGAGGGCTAAATCCTGTTGTAGAGGATCGCCCGCTTCACCTCTTGGATGGCCTGGGTGATCTTGATGTCGCGCGGGCACGCCTCGGTGCAGCTGAAGGCGGTGCGGCAGCGCCAGACGCCGGAGCGCTGGTTGAGGATGTCGAGGCGGTCGGCGCCCGCCTCGTCGCGGGAGTCGAAGATGAAGCGGTGGGCGTTCACGATCGCTGCTGGGCCCACGTAGGACTCGTTGCCCCAGTAGACCGGGCACGAGGTCGTGCACGCCGCGCACAGGATGCACTTGGTGGTGTCGTCGAACCGGGCCCGGTCCTCGGGGCTCTGCTTACGCTCCTCGTACCCCGGATCCTTGCTGTTGATCAGGTACGGCAGCACCGACTTGTACTGGTCGAAGAACGGCTCCATATCGACGACCAGGTCCTTGATGACCGGCAGGCCGCGGATGGGCTCGACGCTGATCTTGGTGCCGACGTCCTTGATGAGCAGCACGCACGCCAGGGCGTTGGACCCGTTGATGACCATGGCATCGGATCCGCACACGCCGTGCACGCACGATCGGCGGAAGCTGAAGGTGCCGTCGTGGTGCCACTTGACCTCGTGCAGGGCGTCGACGACGCGGTCTGTGTCCTCGACCCGCACCTCGTACGTCTCCCAGTGCGGCTTCTCGTCCTGCTCCGGGTTGTACCGCTTGATCTTCAGCTCGACGTCGACAACAGCCACTGCGGTTAGTACTTCCTTTCCATCGGCTCGTATTTGCCGCCGACGACGGCCTTGTAGTCGAGGCGGACACTGCCGTCGTCGTTGCGGAAGGCCAGCGAGTGGCGCATCCAGTTCGCGTCGTCGCGCGTCGGGTGATCGTCGCGGAAGTGGGCGCCCCGGCTCTCGGTGCGGGCGAGGGCACTGACGACCAGGGACTCGGCCAGGTCGATGAGGAAGCCGAGCTCGATCGCCTCGGTGAGGTCGTAGTTGAAGACCTCGCCCTTGTCCTGGATGCCCGCCCGCTGATAGCGATCCCGCAGCGAACGCACGGTGTCGAGCACCGACCGCAGGCTCTCGTCGGTGCGGAACACCGACGCCTTGTCCATCATCTCTTCTTGGAGGCGGGCCCGGATGTCGGCCACGTTCTCGCCGCCGGTGCTCGAGCGCAACCGCTCGACGAGGCCGCGTGTCTCGTCCTCCACGTGTGCGGGCAGGTCGGCGTGGCTCACGCTATTGACGTACTGGGCCATCGCCGCCCCGCCCCGGCGCCCGAAGACCACGATGTCGAGCAGCGAGTTGGTTCCGAGGCGGTTGGCGCCGTGCACCGAAACACACGCGCACTCGCCCGCCGCGTAGAGCCCGGGAAGCACGGTGTTATCGCCGTCGACGACCACCTCGGCGCTGATGTTCGTGGGGATCCCGCCCATGGCGTAGTGCGCCGTCGGCTGGATGGGGATCATCTGCGTCTTCGGCTCGAGCCCCATGTAGGTGCGAACGAAGTCGGTGATGTCCGGAAGCTTCTCGTCGATCTGCTCGGGCGGGAGGTGCGTCAGGTCGAGGTGGACGTAGTCCTTGTTCTCGCCGATGCCGCGGCCCTCGCGGACCTCGGTGAGGATCGCCCGGCTCACCATGTCGCGCGGCGCCAGGTCCTTGACCGTCGGGGCGTACCGCTCCATGAAGCGCTCGTTGTCGGCGTTGCGCAGGATGCCGCCCTCGCCGCGTGCCGCCTCGGAGAGGAGGATGCCGAGTTTGTAGATCCCGGTCGGATGGAACTGGAAGAACTCCATGTCCTGCATCGGGATGCCACGGCGGTAGAGCACGCCGGGACCGTCGCCCGTGAGGGTGACGGCGTTGGACGACACCTTGAACATGCGCCCGTACCCGCCCGTGGCGAAGAGGGCGGCCTTGGTGTGGAAGACGTGCAGGTCGCCGGTGGCCAGCTCGTAGGCCACCAGACCCGACACGCGTCCTTCGCTGAAAGCGATGTCGAGAACCTGGAACTCGTTGAAGAAGTTGACGTCACGCGCCAGGCACTGCTGATACAGCGTCTGCAGGATCATGTGGCCGGTGCGGTCGGCCGCGTAGCAGGCCCGCCGCACCGGTCCCTCGCCGTGGTTGCGGGTATGGCCACCGAACCGGCGCTGGTCGATGCGGCCCTCGGGCGTGCGGTTGAACGGCATGCCGAAGTGCTCGAGCTCAATGACGGCGTCGATTGCCTCGCGGCACATGATCTCCGCCGCCGGCTGGTCGACCAGGTAGTCGCCGCCCTTCACGGTGTCGAAGGCGTGCCACTCCCAGGAGTCCTCTTCGACGTTGGCCAGCGCCGCACACATGCCGCCCTGGGCGGCGCCGGTGTGCGAGCGGGTCGGGTAGAGCTTGGTGAGCACGGCGACCCGGCACTTGCCGGCGGTCTCGATAGCGGCTCGAAGGCCGGCGCCTCCGGCGCCGACGACGACCGCGTCGTAGCTGTGGCGATGGACCTTCATGCAGGCTTGTTTCTACCTGCAATCTCCGCGGTGTAGCGATTTGCCACGGCCACCTCACCCACGAGAGCCAGTGTGAGTGTGAGCGGGCCAAGAGCGTCGGGCACCACCGCCTGGACGGTGCCCACGCGGACGCAGTCGTCCTCGGGGACCTCGCCTTCCCAGCGCCACTCCTGGGCACCCCCGGTCCACTGCAAGCGGGCCCGCACCTGCCCGCGCACCGGCTTGCGCAGATCATTCACGACGTGGACGTCGAGGGCGACGGCCTCACCGGGTGTGTAGCGGGCGCGGGGGCGGTCGGCGACGACGATCACCGGCCGGCACGCATCGTGCAGGGCGGCGAAGCCGGGCTTGGGAACGCGCTCGTGGTCGAGCACCGACCACGTCACCGACGGATGGGCGTCGGCGAAGGCGAACTGGCAGAACCCGCCGGTCGGCCGGTACTTGAGCCGGCGAAGCGTCTCAACGTGATGTTTGACCACTGTCGCCTGATACTCCTGGGTGGCGCGGCGCCATTCGTCGAAGGTGTCGTAGTCGACCGGCGGCACGTAGCGGTCGAAGGCGAAGCGTTGCAGTGCGTGTGTGCGCCAGAGACGGTCCCAGTCGAGATCGGGCCACCGTTCGGGCTCCATGAAGGCGTTGGTCTCGGGTACGGCCTGCGCGCCGAACTCCGAAACGAAGCGCGCCAGCCGCGGCCACGCCGCCATGGCGCGCGGGAAGTCCCGCTCCTCGCCGTGGTACCACCCGAAGTAGGTGTGGGTGTCGGTGCCGCCCGAACCCGGATGTGGAAAGACGCCGGAGTGGGGGATCACCGGGCGGCTGCCGTCGGCCTGCTCGAGGGCGCGCTTGATCGAGTGGTCGAGAATGGTCTTGTTCCAGCTCGGCAGCTCCTGGGCGACTGCCGCCCGGGCCGCGACCCGGGACCTCGAGAACTCGACCCCCGGCTCGATGTCGATGGCCATCGGCTCGTTGTGGCCGCACCAGATGGCGATCGAGGGATGGTGCCCGAGGAGCTCGACCGCGTTCGCGGCTTGGCGCACGGCCTGCTTGCGCACGCCGCGGGCATAACCCCACTGCAGCGGCATGTCCTGCCAGAGCAGCAGACCGGCCTCGTCGGCCGCGTCGTAGAGCTCGGGCCGGGTGACGTGCGCATGGATGCGGAGCAGGTCGAGACCGGCTTCCTTCGCGAGGGCAACGTCGCGCGCGAGCTCGTCGGGCGTGGCGTCGGCCAGCGCCATGCGCGTCGGTCCGTGGTTGGAGCCCTTGAGGAAGAGACGCTCGCCGTTGACCGACAGGATCCACTTCGACATCGACACCTGACGCAGACCGGTGCGGAAGCTGCGGGTGTCGCTCGTCGCGCCGGTCGCCCGGTCGACGACCTCGACGCTGACGTTTTCGAGGTGCTGATCGCCGAGAGCGTGCGGCCACCACAGCCGGGGCCGGTCGACCGTCACCGTCCACGAGACCTGGTTCTCACCGGCCGCGAGCGGCTGCTCGATCTGGTGCTGCGTCTCGCCGACGGTCGTGCGCAGGACGACCCTCGTGGTCTCGGCGGCGTCGAGCGTCGCCCGCAGGGCGAGCACGGCCCGCACGTCGCTGGCCTCGGTGCAGACGGTGACGAGGTGGGTGAGGCGTACCGGCCCCGACTCTTCGAGCCTCACCCCCCGCCAGATCCCGCCCGGGTTCCAGTCGGGGTCGAGGCAGTCCCAGTGCTGGAAGACGCCGGTCAGGTTCCGCTTGGCGGCCCGATCGGTGGGGCGGGGGCAGGCCACCTCGACGGCGAGCACGTGCTCGCCGCGGGCGGCTACGAGCTCGCTGACCTCGAAGGCATGGGGGAAGAAGTAGCCCTCGGTGTCGCCGACGTAGGAACCG
>JAFAUA010000022.1 GCA_019243595.1 Acidimicrobiia bacterium | reverse complement strand
CCGAGTGGAGAACGCTGATGGACGCGGCTCGGCAGGCGCTGGATCTGGCTTGCGAGTTCAGGACAAGCGGCCGGAGGTGGTTCGAGCTGAACGACGACGGGCAGGTCGTAGAGAGCGGGTAGCGGCTTTGCCGCGCTCGGGCCGCCGACCTAGCGGGCGTGGGCCATGTGGTCGAACATCGAGTTGACGAAGTGCATCAGCTGGGCCGTGTCGAACGGCTTGGTGAGGTAGTAGGCGGCGCCTGACTTCCAGCCCTCCCAGACGTCGGCGTCCGAGGCGCGGGCGGTCAGGAACACGACCGGGATGTCCTTGGTGTCGGGGTGGGCGCGCAGCGACTGGAGCACCTCGAGGCCATCGCGCCCGGGCATGCCGATGTCGAGGATGATGAGGTCGGGCATCGTGCGCAGCGCCCGGGCCTGGGCCTTCACGCCGTTGCCGACCGCCTCGACCGAGATGCCCTCGGCCTCGAGGTTGGCGGCCACGACCTTGACGATGTCGGGATCGTCATCGGCGATGAGCACGCGGCGCGGACGTGCACGACGGAGCACGTCCTGTGTATCGGTCGGCCGAATTGGCCGCTGTAGGCCGAACTGCGATCAATGGCCATTGCGAATTCGAGGGAGGTCAGTCGGTGGCCTCGAGCATGTCGACGACCTGCCGCTCGCCCGTGCGGTTGGCCCGGAACGAGTACCAGAGCAGTCCGCCGAGCACGCTCCAGTTCACGATCTCGGACACGATCAGGAAGGTCTGGGTAGGGATCGTCAGTGCGAGGATCGTGCGGAAGATCGCCTCGCCGGTCAGGCCGACGCCCCAGACCAGGGTGACGATGCGGAAGCGGCGGGGCACCGTCGGGAGCTGCCAGATCTCCTCGAACTCGGCCATGCGTTCGGGGTCGCCGCCGGTGGCGAACATGCGGCCCATGTAGAACATCGCCGGACGGGGCGCGGCGAGCGAGAGCAGACACAGCACGCCGAAGGCGCCGGTGAGGACCGACTGGCGCACCTTGAGCAGGGTGGCGTCGCCGCTGAAGACGAGGGCGCCGATCAGCCCGAGGGAGATGCCGACGAGGGCGATGACGCCGATCGGTTCGAAGCGACCGCGGCGGATGCGCTCGTAGAGGATCTCGGCGACGGGGAAGACCAGGACGATGGCGAGGGCGACGGCGTCGGAGTCGACATGGGGCCGCAGCAGCGCGTAGCCGACGACCGGCAAGACACCGGCGACGATGATGTTCGGCAGCAGCATCCGCAGGCTCGGGACCATCGACGGCCCCGCGGCCTGCGCATCCGGCGCCTGTGAGGCTGGCGGCGCGTCGCTCATCCGCCCGACACCGTACGCCCGACCGGATCGTTCAGGACCTGGACCCTGGTTTTGGCCACCCCAAGCGGGGGCCAACACACGGTAAAGGACCCACACGCGCCGATGAAGCGGGAGCACGCGCTCGCTATCGTCCGCCGATGCTTCTTCGGCGCCGCAGCGTGATAGCAGTCGCCGCCGCGTTTGGCGCGGCCACGGTGTACGCGTCCGTCGCGTCGGCGACGATGACGCGTGTCGGGCTCGCCACCCGCTCGGCGACCGTGCCCCACGCCTCGTCCCACCCGCTGACCTGGCGCGGCCGGCCGTGGGGAACGCCTCGCCTGATACGGGTCGACGCCCTGCACGTCGCAAATGTTCGGCCCTCGCCGATGGTCGACGACCTTCACCGCCGTCGAAAGCACCCGCCCGGAGGCTCGCCTCCGCCCACGGTTCCGCCGCCGAGCGGCGCCGCCCAGTGCGGGCTGCCCGGGCCCGGCACCAACGAATACAGCACCGAGGGATGGAAAGTGCCCGGGGCACGGACGATGCAGTTCAACCCTTCGACGACGCCGGCCGGCCTCGCCAACGTTGCGTCGTCGCTGCAGGGAGCCCTCAATGCTTGGGCGGGCGCCGACGCCCGAGCGCCTCGCCTGACGGTCACGACGGGCTTCACGACGACGTCGCCGGTCGCCGACCATCAAGACGAGGCGATGTTCGGTGCTCTCGACTCCTCGACGCTGTCAGAGACGTTCACATGGACGTGGTCGAACGGCGACGTCGAGAGCGACATCGTGCTCAACAGCAATGCTGCGTGGTTCCAGGCGCCGTCGGAGGGCAGCGGTTGTTATCAGGTAGCCGCCTACGACGTCCAAGACGTCCTGGCCCATGAAACCGGCCATCTCTACGGGCTTGGGCACGCCCCGAACTCGCCATACAACACGATGTACCCGACCGCGCTGACCGGCGAGACCTACAAGCGCTCGTTGGCCTCCGGCGACAGCCTGGGACTCAACAGCCTCTACTGACAGACCCGACGCTTAACCGAGCCGTTGCCTACCCGCGGGTAGTGATGGCCGGCGACTCGTGGTCGTCGGGGCGCACGCCGCAGCCCCCCAGCAGCCGGCGGCGGCCCCGGCGTCCCGGCGTCGGATCCTCCCCCGTGTCCCAGCAATTCGGACACCGCCGCACAGCTTTCTACCGTGATGGGACCGGACCAAGGCCTGCGAGCCGATGCGCGGAGGAGGACGCTCGATGCCGAAGCAGATCAAAGGAATCGCAGGGCGCAAGCCGCCGGAGCCGACGGCGACCCGCGCCGACATCGAGGAATGGGTCCGGGGCACGATGCCCAACCTGCAGCCCCTCGTCACGCGGCTGGACGACCTGATCCAATCCACGATCCCGGGCCTCCAGTACGCGCTCAAGCGGAACAGGCCGTACTACGGACTCCCCGAACTCGGATGGATCATCGAGCTGGCGGCCTACCACGTCTCCGCGAACGTTCTCTTCTACGGCGGCGCCGACTTCGACCCTCCGCCGCCCCTCGGGACCACCGACCGAACCCGCTACCTCAAGGTGACCTCTCTGGAGGAAGCGGAGCGACCGGAGCTGCGTGACTGGATCGAACAAGCGGCCCGCACCCCGGGCTGGAAGTAGGGCGCAG
>JAFAUA010000155.1 GCA_019243595.1 Acidimicrobiia bacterium | reverse complement strand
AAAAGAGAACCACGGTGAGCACCGACGCGAGCAGAACGGTCGCCCACCGCTCCTCGACTACCTCCCCGGTATCGCCGTCGACCACGATGGAGAACCTATGCGGCACATCGAGTCCGACTATGACCACGATCAGGACCGCTGGCGCACCGTCGTCAGCGTCGGCGACCGGTTCGGGAGCGGCGACGTCTTTCAGCCGACGGCTGACCGCATCGTCGCCGAGAACCTCCGGCCTGTACTCGACATGGGCTGTGGCGACGGCCGATTGCCGAAGCATCTTCCCGACGGCTGGCCGTAGATTGGCGCGGACCGCTCGCCCACCATGCTCGCCCAGGCACCGAAGCCGACGGTCCGGGCCGATGCCCGCGCCTTGCCGTTCCCCGACGAGAGCTTCGGAGCCGTGACGGCGCTCTGGATGCTGTATCACCTGCCGGACCCGGAGTCGGCTGTCGCCGAGGCGCGCCGCCTGCTTCGTCCGGGCGGCCTATTCGTGGCGTCAACCAACAGCCGCCACGACTCGCCGGAGCTGCGCCACCTCTACAGCATCGGGCAGATCAGCTTCGACGCAGAGATCGCGCCCGAGATGGTGGGACGCCATTTCGACAAGGTCGCTGTCCACTCATGGGACGCGCCGCTCGTCCACCTCCCCGACCGGAACGCCGTACGCGACTATCTGGTCGGCCGCTTCATGCCCCGGGACAAGGCCGAATCGGCCGCCGAAACGGTTGAGACACCGCTCGACGTGACCAAGCGCGGCGTGCTGGTCTTCGCCCGTAGGCTTCCCTGACTATGGGAATGACGATCGCTGAAGCCACTGAGGTGCTGACCGCGCCCGGGCAGATCTTCGAAGTCGGCGACGAGACCGTGCGCGGGATCCCGATGAAGGTCTGGAAGAACGCGCCGCCCTCCCTGCGCGCCGTGCTGGAGATGAGCCGCGGCCACGGTGAGCAGACGTTCCTCGTGTACGAGGACGAGCGAATGACGTTCGAGGAGCACTTCCGCGCCGCCGCCCACCTGGCGACCAAGCTCGTCGACACGTACGGCGTGAAGAAGGGCGACCGGGTGGCGATCGCTATGCGCAACTTCCCCGAGTGGCCGATCGCCTTCTGGGCGGCCGCCGTCGCTGGCGCGGTCGTCGTGCCCCTGAATGCCTGGTGGACGGGCGAGGAGCTGGCCTACGGACTAGCCGACTCGGGCTCCACCGTCGCCTTCATCGACGGCGAGCGCGAGGAGCGCCTGCAGTCGCACTGGGCCGAGCTGCCCGACCTCAAGGCCGTCGTCGTTGCCCGCCCAGAGGGTCCGGTCGACGAAGGCCACGAGCGGTTCGAGGACGTAGTGGGCGACGTGCCTGCCGACGCCGCGCTGCCCGACGTGACGCTCGATCCCGAGGACGACGCCACCATCTTCTACACGTCGGGTACCACGGGCCGGCCCAAGGGCGCCCTCGGTACCCACCGCAACATCTGCGGGAACCTCATGTCGCTCGGCTTCGTCGCCATGCGCAGCGGTCTGCAGGCCAAGGATCCGGACGACGGTGGTCTGGCGGCCGGCAGTGGCCAGCAGAACTCGTCGCTGCTGAGCGTTCCCTTCTTCCATGCGACGGGCTGCCACTCGGTGCTCGTCGCCAACACTGCCTTCGGCGGGAAGCTCGTGATCATGTACAAGTGGGATCCCGAGCGGGCCCTCGAGCTCATCGAACGCGAGGAGGTCACCAACTTCGGCGGCGTCCCGGCAATGGTGTGGCAGGTGCTCGACTCGCCCGACTTCGCCAAGCGCGACACCTCGTCGGTGAAGGCCATCGGTTACGGCGGTGCTCCGGCGCCGCCCGAGCTGGTGAAGCGCATCAAGGAGCACTTCCCGACGGGCTCGGCGTCCAACGGCTACGGGCTCACCGAGACGTCGTCGGTCAGCACGATGAACGCGGGCGTCGACTACGAGCGCAAGCCCGACAGCGTCGGTCCGCCGGTACCCGTGGTCGAGGTCAAGGTCGTCGACGAAGAAGGCAACGACCTCCCGCCGGGCCAGGTCGGCGAGCTCTGGATCCGCGGCCCCAACATCGTCAAGGGCTACTGGAACAAGCCCGAGGCCACCGCCGAGACGTTCACGGACGGATGGCTGCACAGCGGCGACGTAGCCCGTCTCGACGACGAGGGCTTCGTCTACATCGTCGACCGGGCCAAGGACATGCTCATCCGGGGCGGCGAGAACATCTACTGCGTCGAGGTCGAAGGCGTGCTGTTCGAGCATCCGGCGGTGACCGAGGCCGCGGTGATCGGCATCCCCCATCCGGTGCTTGGCGAAGAGGTGGGCGCCGTCGTCCAGCTCCGCGCCGGCGCCAGAGTCACCGACGAGGAGCTCAAGGCCCACGTCGCCGACCGGCTGGCCGGGTTCAAGGTTCCCGTGCGGTTCTGGTTCCGCGATGAGCCCCTTCCCCGCAACCCCGCGGGCAAGGTCATGAAGCGGGACCTCAGGGAAGAGCTGCTGCCGAGCTGACTTCGTAGCGAAAGCGACCGTCGGCGACGCCGGCGAGAATCAGGTCGACGACCGCATCCACGCCGTCGGGCGGGTCGCGCAGCACGTGTCGTTCGTCGATCGTCGCCTTGGCGAACTCGAGGTGCATCTTGCGGGTTGCGTCGTCGTCGGAGAAGGCGTGCCCAGTGCGGGTCTGCACGTTTTCGACGCACCGCTCCTCCGACGGCAAGAGCAGTACGTACTCGAGCGAGTAGAGGCCCGTCGCTGTCGCGAACGTCGGCAGGAACCACGGCCCGATGACGCCGTCGTAGACGGTCGCGTAGCCGCCCCGGACGTATGCGCCCGTCGACGAGCCGGCAGCTCGGGTCACGATCTCGTTCTGGCGTTGCGACTCCGGTAGCCAGGGGTCGATGCGCCCCCGGGCCAGGAACGCGAAGAACTCGTCGCCCGCGACCAGGACGCTGCGCGAGAACCGCTCGGCGAGCGCGCGGCCGACGACAGATTTGCCTGCTCCGGGTGGACCGGTGACGACGATGGGCGATCGCAGCCCACAGACGTGAGGCTCGTGCTCGATGAGGCGGCCACACTGCTCACAGACGCGGTCGGCCCAACAGGCCGGATCGCCGCCCTGTTCACTCACGGTCGCGCGTAGCTGGTCAACCCCGTCCGAAGACGCGGTTGCTCTCAGCGCGCACGGACCAGATGGGGTGTCGGATCACGGCGCCGACTTCGTCGCGCAGGGTGCCCGGCTGGAACAGATGAGCCGTGGCCGCGATCGCGAACCCGATCGTCACGCCGACCATGGCGACAGGCGCACGCCTCGTCAGCACACCGGCTGCTACGCCGCCGAGCATCACCGCATCACCGACCGTCGACAGCGCACTCGTGGTGCGGTTGGTGTGCCGACGAAGAAGCTGCGATTGGTAGTCGCCAAACGATTGCTTCATCGCCCCTCCCCCGAGACGTCCCCCAGGCACATCCTGCACCGCGGAAACCGGCGACGCTACTGATTGGACCGGGACGAGAGCACGCAGAACTCGTTGCCTTCCGGGTCGCTGAGGACGACCCAGGTCTGGTCGCCCTGGCCGACATCGACGCGAGTGGCACCGAGCTCGAGGAAGTGGGCCACAGCGGCGTCCCGATCGCTTGGCCGGAAGTCGAGGTGCAGACGGTTCTTGAGCGTCTTCGGTTCAGAGACACGAACGAACAACAGGCCGGGCACGCGGTCGGGCGCTGGGCGAATCTCGTACTCCTCGGGGTCCTCGTTCACGACGACCCAGTCCAGGGCGGTCGCCCACCACCGGCCCAGCGCCGCCGGGTCGGCCGCATCGACGATGACCTGCTCCCACTCCAGCGCCATCCGTTCATCCCCCTGATCGGCCATGTCGTGATCATGCCCCGCTATGCGGCAGGTCTCGGTCCCCGGCTGCGGACGCCGCTACGGCCTCGAGTGGGACCACGAGGACCCGGTGGCCACCAGGGTCCCACCTCCTACGAGAACCTCAAGAGACCGAAGTGCTGGCCCCACCACCAGGAGAAGACCGCCCAGGAGCGCCGCGCCGGGCTCCTCGACGGTGCGATCAAGAAGTTGAGCGAGCGAGCGCCGCCGTGAGGGCGGCGCGGACGCCACCATGTTGAAGATCCGGTTAAGACCGTTGACAGCGTTCGATCGTGGGCCGAGACTGCCACGGCCGACACGAGGGGAGAACACCCATGCACCACGTCGTCATTGCAGAGCATTCAGCCGAGGTGTGTCCGACCGGCAACGCGAAGACCAAGGCGCTTCTTCTAGAGATGGGACCTCAGATTCCGAAGATCGCCGAAAAGAACGGTGTGAACATCGTGTCCGGCCCGTGGGTCAACCGGGAGCACAGCGTGGTGATCGTGGTCGAAGCCGACCGATCAGAGAACCTCGACACCTTCCTCATGGAATCCCGCCTCCCGCAATGGAACAGCGTGCGCATCCTGCCTTCGCTTCCCATGGAGCAAGGCATGCAAGACATCGCCGAGAGCACCTCGCTCTTCTAGGCCCAGTCGGAGGCGGTCTTCGCCAGTACGTCGATCAGCACGGCTGTGTCTTCCGACGACGCGGCACGCGGTCCCAGGCCGCGCACGCGCGCCGGACACTCGAGCTGGACACCGCCTTCGGCGGGCAGGTTCACCGGGTTGCGCGCATCCTGGCCGGACGCCTTAGGAGGAATCCGGTCGAGGTCGTCCCACACCTCGTAGTCCGGCAGCGCCTCCCGCAACCGACGCGCCAAATCCGCGGCGCGCTCCCGGTTGCGGCCGCCGACGAGGAACGCTTCGCGAGCGTGGAACTGCCCGAGCCTGGTCGACTCGAAGTCCGGCGGCTGCCAGTCCATGCGCCAGTTGTCGACGCCGTAGCCGTGGACGGAGATCACCACCCGCACATGAGCGATGAACTCGCGCAGCCGCCGCGACTCGTCTGGCGAGTAGCGGTACGACGGGATGTGCCAACGCAGCGTCGGCGGCTGCACCACTGCGTAGAGCGACGCGCCCGATCGGGCCGCAGCCTGCGACGCGATCTCATCGGTCACCCGGTCCTGGCCGCCGCCGTGGAGGGCGAGAAAGCCGACGGGGCCCGCCAAAGACAAGACCTCTTCGACGCCCGGCTCCTCCAACAACGCGGCCAAGCGCACCGCGTTCAGTACCTCTCGTCCTTGTCGACGATCCCCTCGAGGCTCTCGCCGCGGACGTACCGGCCGAGGTTCTCCAGGAAGAGGTCGAAGATCTTGCGGGCGCCCTCGGGCGAGGCCCATGAGATGTGCGGGGTGACGCGCACCTTCGGGTGGCTGTACATCCAGTGGCCGGCGGGGAGCGGCTCGGGGTCGACCGTGTCGAGCGTGGCCATCGCCACCCGCTCGTCGTCGAGGGCCGCCCGTAGCGCGTCCTGGTCGATCAGCCCACCCCTGGCGATGTTGACGAGGTGCACGCCGGGACGCACAGCGGCGAACGCGGAGGCGTCGAGCATGTGGTGGGTGCGCGGGGTGTAGGGAGCAGCGACCACCAGGTGGTCGGCGACCGAGAGCACGCCTTCGAGCGAGGTGACGATGCGCACCTCGGGCACCGAGCTCGGCAGGTCACGCCGGCGGAACGCCGTCACCTCCATGTCGAACGCCAGCGCCCGACGGGCGACCGCCTCGCCGATGCCGCCCAAACCGATCAGGCCGACGGTCCGTCCGGACAGCCCCCCGAGGTCGGCGAAGTTCCAGTGCTCGGGAACATCGTGGAGCCAGATGTCGGGGATGCGCTTCTCGAAGGCCAGCATGGCGGCGAGCACGTACTCGGAGATCGGCACCGCGCCGGCGCCACGCGAGCACGTCAGCACCTCGGCCTTGAATGCGGCCTCCGGGAGGCTGTCGACGCCCGTGCTGAAGCTGTGGACCCACCGCACGCGAGGCACGAGCTGGTCGAGGTTGGTCGAGAGCGTCAGCGCCACCAGCGCGTCGCCGGTGATGTCAGGATCGACGTCGCCCTCGACAGGGACCTCGACGACATCGACCGCGGGGTACTCCTGCCGGATGCGTTCGGTACCCCGGCCGTGGATCTGGTTGAGCAGGCGCACCGCCTCACCGTAGGTGGAGACGCCGAAGGGCGTAGGTTCGTCGCGGTGGAGGGCGAAGTTGCCATCCCGTCGGGCGATGTGACGCTCAAGGCCACGTTCACGATGCCCGAGGCCCCAACAGGGGTCGTGGCCTTCGCCCACGGCAGCGGCAGCAGCCGCCACAGTCCTCGCAACACCTATGTCGCCGGCGTGCTCAATCAGGCAGGCTGCGCGACCGTCCTGGCCGACCTGCTCACAGATCAAGAAGAGCAGGTGGATCTGCGCACCCGACAGCTGCGCTTCGACATCGGCCTACTGGCCCGGAGGGTCACCGCCACCGTCGACTGGCTGCAGAGCGCCTCCGAGACGGCCGAGCTCGCGGTCGGTCTCTTCGGTGCCAGCACGGGCGCGGCCGCAGCGATCGTCGCTGCCGCTGAGCGCCCCGAGGCGGTGCGAGCCGTCGTCTCGCGCGGCGGGCGGCCCGACCTCGCGGGTGACGCACTGCCGCAGGTGCGAGCGCCCACCCTGCTGATCGTCGGAGGCCTCGACCACGTCGTACTCGAACTCAACCAGCAGGCCCTCGACCTGCTCCCGGTCGAGAAGAACCTCGTCGTGGTTCCCGGCGCCACCCACCTGTTCGAGGAGCCGGGCACCCTCGAACGGGTGGCCGAACTCGCCAGTGCATGGTTCGTGCAGCATCTGTAGCGTCTGGCCCGGTGGGCATCACGGAGCGGTTGGCGAAGGCCAGCGACAAGTTCTACGACCGAATGCGCAGTGCCGAAGCCGGCAGCGTCGCCGACACCGAACCGACGGGCTCGATCGACGACCTCAAGGGCCGCAAGTACTGCGTCCTCGTGAGTTACCGGAAGAACGGGCAGCCGATCCCGTCGCCCCTGTGGTTCGGGGTCGCCGACGGGAAGCTCTACTTCCACACCAGCCCCGACGGCTACAAGGTGAAGCGCATCCGAAACAACCCGGCCGTCCTGGTGGCTCCCTGCGGCAGCCGAGGCAAGCCGAAGGGCCCGCCGTTCGCCGGCAAGGCCCGCGTCGTCGACGGCACCGAAGAGGCCGTGGCCGAGGGTGCACTCAAGTCGAACTACGGCATCGGCCGGCGCATTTATACGGCACTCGGCCGGAGCGTCCCCGCCGTCTACGTCGAGGTCACGCCCGTCTAGCGAGCGCCAGCCGCGCTAGGTCGGCAGCTTGTAGCCGGCGAAGCGGTCGCGCAGATCCTTCTTGGAGAACTTGCCGACCGACGTCTTCGGCACCTCCTCGATGAACACCACGTCGTCGGGCAGCCACCATTTGGCGACGCGAGGCGTCAGGAACTCGATCACCTCTTCCTTCGTCAACTCCTCGCCGGGCGCCGGGACGACGCAGGCCAGCGGGCGTTCCGTCCAACGTTCGTGGGCCACCCCGATGACGGCGGCCTCGGCCACCTTGGGGTGGGCCATGATCTCGTTTTCGAGCTCGACGGAGCTGATCCACTCCCCGCCCGACTTCACCAGGTCCTTGGTGCGGTCGACGAGACGGATGTAGCCCTCGGCGTCGATGATGGCGACGTCGCCGGTGCGCAGCCACCCGTCGGCGGTGAAGGACTCCCGGGATCGGGGGTCGTTGTAGTAGTCGGCCGCGATCCACGGCCCGCGCGCCTGCAGCTCACCGGAGGTCTTGCCGTCCCACGGCACCTCGTCGCCGGTCTCGGGGTTGACGATGCGGAGGTCGACGCCGGGCGCACCGAGACCTTGGCTCGCCCGCAGGTCGGCGAGCTCGTCCTCCGGATGGTCGCGGAGCGCCGACTTGATGTGCCCGACCGAGGCAATGGGACTGGTCTCGGTCATGCCCCAGGCCTGGGTGATCGGCAGCCCGACCTTCTCGCGGTACGCCTCCGACAGCGATCGGGGTACCGCAGACCCGCCACAGATGACCTTGCGCAGCGAAGACAGGTCGCGATCCGCGAGCTCGGGCAGGACACCCATCCAGATCGTCGGCACGCCGGCGGCGACGGTGACGTGCTCGGACTCGAGGAGCTCGGCGATGGCGCCCGGCGAGAGATCAGGGCCCGGCATGACCAGGCTGGCACCCGCGAACGGCGCGGCATGGCCCAGCCCCCACACGTTGGCATGGAACATCGGGACGACTGGCAGGATCACGTCGGACTCGGAGACGCCGAGGGCGTCGGCCATCAGCACCGCCATCGAGTGCAGGAACATCGACCGGTGGCTGTACACGACGCCCTTGGGGTTGCCGGTGGTGCCGCTCGTGTAACACATCGCCGCCGCCTGGTTCTCGTCGTCGACGCGGAACTCGACGGGGTCGGCGTCGCCGATCAGCTGCTCGTAGTCGACGATGCGAGGGTCGTCGGGGACGTTGCCCTTCCCATCGTCCATCACGACGTAGTGGCGCACGGTTTTGAGCTCGGCGACCAGCGGCCACAGCAGCTCGATGAGGCTGCGGTCGACGAAGATCACCTCGTCCTCGGCGTGGTTGACGATGTAGGTCAGCTGGTCGGCGAACAGCCGGATGTTCAGCGTGTGGAGCACCCGGCCGGTGCACGGCGCCGCGAAGTAGAGCTCGAGGTGGCGGGCCGTGTTCCACGCGAACGTCGCCACCCTCCCGTCGGCGGAGATGCCGAGCTGGTCGAGGGCGCCGCCGAGGCGGCGCGTGCGGTCGGCCCACTGCCGGTAGGTCGTGCGTTCCCGGCCGGTGGCCGTCGCCGTGACGATCTCCCGCGAGCCGAACATGCGCTCGGCGCGGTGGAAGATGTGCGGCAAAGCGAGCGGATAGTCCTGCATCAACCCCTGCATGCGCCATACGGTAGCCACCGCGTCGCAAGCGTTCGCACGGCTTTTGTACAGTCCGCAGTAGTGAAGCCACTGGGGACGAGGATCGAGGTCCCTCGGGCGACGATGGCCCGGGCCGCCGCGGTCATGTTCGCCGCGGGCGGCACCCTGGCGCTGCTCACGCTGGCGGTCCCCCACTTCCATATGGCCCACCCGGCCGCGGCCGGGACCGTCGCCGCCTCGCGCTGCCGGTGGCCGGCGTCGTGTACCTGTTCGCGGAGCGCGTCCCGAGCTGGGCGTTCCACGTCTTCCTCGTCCTGGCCTCGATCGAGCTCTCGGTGGGCGTGTACTTCCTCGGCAGCGGGGCGGCGATGGCGGGCGCGAGCAGCTACTACACGTGGATCTCGATCCTCGCCTTCTACTTCCTGGTCCGGCGCCAGGCCGTGCTCCACCTGGCGTTCATGGGCGTGGCCTACGCGGTCGCCCTCGTCGTCGTCGGGGCCCGCGGCGGGCCCGCGCTGTGGGTGGCGACCATGGGCACGGCGGCGGCGGGCGGCGTGGTCGTCGGCCACCTCGTCGGACGGCTGCGCCAGGTGGCGGGCACCGACGTGCTCACCGGTCTGGCCAACCGCCGCAGCTGGGAGGAGACCCTTGAGCGCGAGCTCGCGCGGGCCTGGCGCCAGCGCCTGCCGGTGTCGGTCGCGGTCATCGATCTGGACGACTTCAAGGCGCTCAACGACCGCGACGGGCACCAGGCCGGCGACCTCCTCCTGAAGGAGGTCAGCGCCGCGTGGGGCGAGGTGATGCGGGACGAGGATGTGCTGGCCAGGCCCGGCGGCGACGAGTTCGGGATCGTGCTGCCGAACTGCCAGCAGGGCCAGGCGCTGCAGATCCTCGACCGCCTACGCAAGAAGACCCCCGATCTCACCTTCTCGGCGGGTCTGGCGTCGTGGGACGGCTCAGAGCACGCCGGCGCCCTCATGGAGCGCGCCGACATCGCCCTCTATCGAGCCAAGAACCGGGGCGGCAACGACACCGTCGTCGCCGGCCTGTCCGACGGCAGCGGCGGCCGCTCGGGCGGCTAGCCCCAGTCCTCGTCGGCCTGGCGGATCCGGCTGGCCAGCCCGCGCATGATCTTCAACGAGATGGCAGGGACCTCGGCGAGGACCTTTCCGAAGTCCTTGGCGTTCAGCACGACCAGCCGCATAGGGAGCTCCGCCGTCACCGTGGCCGTGCGGGGCCCCTGGTCGAGCAGCGACATCTCACCGAAGAAGGACCCGGCCGGGATGGAGCCCACCTTACGGCCGCCGATCGACGCCTGGGCCATGCCCTCGGCGACGACGAAGAACTCGTCACCGGACTCGCCCTCCTTGGTGAGGACCGTGCCCGAAGGGACACGCCGCTCGTCGGTCACGGCGGCCAGCCTGCCCACCTCCTTCTTGGTGAGGGCCGAGAACATCGAAACCTTCTGAAGGAGCTCCTCTCGCTCCTTCTGCGAATCTGCCACGCCGCCTCCTGCAATCTTCTCCGACTCTTGCGCAGGGTGAGCGTATGTACCTCCGGGCGTGGGGTAAAACGGTGAGGTGCCGGCGGCGGGCGTCATCGAAGCGACGGACGATGTCGCGGAGGAGTCTTCGAAGGACATCCTGCCGGCGTCGGCTCTCGGCCGGCGCTATCACCGGGCCATGTACATCGCCCTCGCCATCGCGGGCTTAACCGTGCTCGCCGTGGCCGCTGGGGTGGCGTGGAGCCGCCACAGCAGCCACAAGGCACCCGCCGCCCCCGTCGCCCATCTGCCGCTGATCTCCGTCGACCCGCCACTGGGCGCGACCGAGATCCGGCCCGACGCCAAGATCACGGTGACTGCCAACCGCGGCACATTGACCTCGGTGCAGCTGGTCGACACGGGTGGCAACGCCGTCGCCGGGGCACTCGCCCCCTTCGGCCGCTCCTGGACGTCGACGGCCACGCTCTATCTGGCCCGCCACTACAAGATCACCGCCGTGCTCGTCGGCGTGAAGAACACCAAGCATCCCGTCGTGCGCACGTCGGAGTTCTTCACCACCCGGCCCACGGGTCTCCTCGGTACCCAGATCACGCCGGGTGACAACCAGACCGTCGGCGTCGGCCAGCCGATCATCGTCCGCTTCGCGAACCCGGTCGCCAACCGCAACGTGATCGGCGCCCGGTTGACGGTGTCGATGTCGAAGCCCGTCGACGGGGCGTGGCACTGGTTCGGGTCCAAGGAGGTCCACTACCGGCCGAGGGAGTACTGGCCGGCAGGCGAGCAGATCACCGTGGCGGCCAAGGTCACCAACGTCGACGCGGGCAACAACATCTGGGGCGAGGTTGACCGCACGGTGACGTTCAAGATCGGCGACGCCCACGTGAGCACGGTCGACACCGACGCCCACACGATGACAGTGACGTCCAATGGCGTGGTGCAGCGGACGCTGCCGATCAGCGCGGGCCGCGACAAGTACCCGACGATGAGCGGCATCCACGTCACCCTCGACAAGGCGCAGCACGTCGTTATGGACTCCTCGACTGTCGGCATCCCGGTGAACTCGCCCGATGGCTACAAGGAGGACGTGTACTGGAACGTCGCCATCACCGACGGCGGCGAGTACGTGCACGCTGCCCCGTGGTCGGTCGGGGCCCAGGGCAACCGCAACGTCTCCCACGGCTGCGTCAACCTCAGCACGTCCGACGCCACGTGGTTCTACAACTTCAGCCTGCCCGGCGACATCGTCAACATCATCGGCACGCCCCGCGGCCCGTCCTCGAGCGACCCCGGCACCATGGACTGGAACATGGGCTGGGACCAGTGGGTGCAGCCGGTGGCCTAGGCCGGCTGGCGGCGGGTTCTCTTCTTTTCTTTTACCTCGTAGGCGCAGGAGTGAGCGCCAGCGATCATGTGCTGGATGCGCTCGATGGACGCCTCCGGGAGCGCTTCACGGAGGAAACCGATCTCGCTCGAGCACGCCTGCCCGTAGCGGCGGGCGACACCGAG
>JAFAUA010000069.1 GCA_019243595.1 Acidimicrobiia bacterium | reverse complement strand
ACTGGCGGAACGACGACGATCCACCTCCACGCGCCGGTGAGCGCGTCGAACCTGCTGTTGGGGATGGGGTTCGCCGTCATCGGCGGCCTCATCGCCGGCGCAGTCGGCGGCTGGCGCGCCGCTCGCCTCCGTCCGGCCCGGGCATTGGCGGACATCGGCTGATGGCGGAGCTGTACGAGCTCAGCGGAGTCAGCCGCATCTTCCGCCGCGGCCCGGCGGAGGTGCGCGCCGTCGACACCATCGATCTGGTGATCGACGAGGGCGAGTTCGTCGCCGTCGAGGGACCGAGCGGGTCGGGCAAGAGCACGTTGCTGCAGCTGCTCGGCGCGCTGGACCGGCCGACGTCGGGGTCGGTGCACTTCGCAGGCCGCGCCCTGGAGACGATGAGCGACCAGGAGCTGACCGAGCTGCGCCGCGACGGCATCGGGTTCGTGTTCCAGCAGTTCAACCTCATCCCGACGCTCACGGCGGTGGAGAACGTCGAGGCCGCGCTGGCGTCGACCGGGCTCCACCGGGACGCTCGGGCCGCCCGGTCCGACGAGGTGCTCGCCCAGGTCGGCTTGGCCGAACGGCGAGACCACCTGCCGTCACGGCTGTCGGGTGGCGAGCAGCAGCGCGTCGCCATTGCCCGTGCTTTGGCCAACGGTCCGCGTGTGATCCTCGCCGACGAGCCCACGGGCAACCTCGACTCGCGTACGGCCGCCGACGTCGTCGGCCTACTGGGTGAGCTGTGTGACGACGAGGGCGTCACTGTCGTGCTCGTCACCCACGACGAGAACGTCGCCCGCCGCGCCCGCCGCCGCGTGGGCATGGCCGACGGACATGTCGAGGTCCGGTCGCGCTACGCCGCCAAGCGAACTGCGGCAACCAAGAAGCGGACTCGCCCCCTGCGGGCCCGCTGACTTTCCGTTCTCGGGGTGGATCTGTCCGTATACGGGCTACATCCACCCCGAGAACGGGCTCTTGGCGGAGGGAGTGGGATTTGAACCCACGGTGCCCGGAGGCACAATGGTTTTCGAGACCATCCGATTCGGCCGCTCTCGCATCCCTCCGGGTTCGACGTTACCGGCCTCTCTGCGAGGCGAAGAAGGTGCTGAGCAGGGCTGCGACCTCGTCGCGGCGGACGCCGGCCGTCACCTCGATCTCGTGGTTGAGGCGCGGGTCGGCGCAGAGGTTGTAGAGCGATCCGCACGCGCCGGCCTTGGGGTCGGGCGCACCGAAGACGATGCGCTTGACACGGGCGGCGAGGGCGGCGCCCGCGCACATCGTGCAGGGCTCGAGGGTGACGACGAGGGTGGCGTCCACCAGGCGCCAGTCGCCCCGGCTCGCCGCCGCGTCCCGCAGGGCGAGCAGCTCGGCGTGTGCGGTCGGGTCGGCGGTCAGCTCGCGCTCGTTGTGGCGGGCGGCGACGACCGCGCCGTCGACGAGGACGACGGCACCGACGGGCACGTCGCCGTGGCCCTGCGCCTTTTGTCCGATTTCAAGGGCCATTGCCATCGATTCGTCATCGGTCATATGGCCGAAACGCTAGGGCTCCGGCAGGTGATCGTGCCTGGGCGTCGAACCACGCCAGGTAACAAATCCACCACGGAGGGTCGTTCGGGCGTAGCCGGGGGCGTCCGGGCAAAAGTCGCCAGTGGGGGGCGACTTGGGGAGAAGCGCAACTGGCCGGGGCCAAAGCCCCGGCCAGATCGCGTGCGCCAGACTGCGCGAGCGGAGGGAGTGGGATTTGAACCCACGGTCCCTTGCGGAACACACGCTCTCCAGGCGTGCCGATTCGGCCGCTCTCGCATCCCTCCGTTGGTGACGCTACCGTCGTACCTCCGCACGACCGCCGTTCTGCGTAGCGGCCGGGTCCTGCGCAACGGGAACCCGTGAACCGAGTCAGGGCCGGAAGGCAGCAGCTCTCAGCGGGCCCTCTCGTGTGCCGCAGTCCAGCCTGGCCGCTGCGCAGAACGGCGGTCCGCGTTGGGGGCAGCGCCGCGTAGAGTCCGGACCGCCTTGGCCTACCAGTCGCTCTATCGCCGTTACCGACCGCAGCGCTTCTCCGAGCTGCGCGGCCAGGACCACGTCAGCCGCACCCTTCGTAACGCCGTGCGCGAGAACCGGGTGGCCCACGCCTACCTGTTCAGCGGGCCTCGGGGGACGGGCAAGACGTCGTCGGCGCGCATCCTGGCCAAAGCCCTCAACTGCGCGCAGCCCAACGACGGCGAGCCGTGCGGCGAGTGTGCGTCGTGCGTCGAGGTCACCAACGGCACCTCCCTCGACGTCCACGAGCTCGACGCGGCGTCGAACAACGGTGTCGAAGCCATGCGGGACCTCGTGGCCCGCGCCGCCCTCGGCACTCCGGGCCGCTGGAAGGTCTACATCGTCGACGAGGTGCACATGCTCTCGGCGGCGGCGTCGAACGCCCTGCTGAAAACGCTGGAGGAACCGCCCGGCCACGTCGTGTTCGTGCTGGCGACAACGGACCCCCAGAAGGTGCTGCCAACGATCCGCAGCCGCACCCAGCACTTCGAGTTCCGCCTGCTCCCCGCCGACGTTCTCGCTGAGCACCTGCGGTGGGTGGCCACCGACGCCGGGCTCGAGGTCGCCGACGAGGCCATCGACCTGGTCGCCCGCCGGGGCAACGGCTCGGCGCGCGACGCCCTCTCCGCCCTCGACCAGGTGGCGGCCGCCGGCGGCATCGACGAGCAGGCCGTACCCGTCGACGAGATCGTCGAGGGGTTGTGCGAGCGCGACGCCGGTCGGTCACTGGTCGGCGTAGCCGAGCGCACGGCGGCGGGACAGGATCCCCGCCAGCTGGCACGCGACATCGTCGAGCACCTGCGCAACACGTTCCTCGCCACCATGGCGCCCAACCTGGCGGGCCTGCCCGACGACGAGCTCGAGCGTCTAGCCGACCAGGCCCGCCGCCTCGGCGCCCCGGCGACCGTGCGCGCCATGGAGACGCTGGGCGAGGCCCTCATCGACATGCGTGAGTCGCCGGACCCGCGAGTCACCCTCGAGGTGGCGCTGGTGCGCCTGTGTCGGCCCGACGCGGACACATCTCCGGCCGCACTCGTCGAACGCCTCGAGCGACTGGAACGCGCCGCCGCGGGGGCCACGCAGGTGCCCGCCGTCGCCGAGGCCCGCAAGGCCGTGCGCAAGGCGCCGCCGCCTCCTCCGCCCCCCTCCGCACCCAAGAGCACCGGTAACCCGGCACCCGCGGCGCCGGCGACGAAGGCCGCACCCAAGGCCAAGGCGGCCGGCAATCTCCCCACGCGTGACGAGCTCACGCTGGCCTGGGGCGACCGCGTGCTCGATCAGCTGCCGGCCAAGGCCAAGGCGCTCTACAAGTCGGGCCGCTTCATTGAGGTCGACGGCACCGCCGCCGTGTATGGCCTGCCCAACAAGGTGCACATGCAGCGGTGCGAGCGCGTTCAAGGCGACGTCGAGGCTGCCCTGGCCGCCGAGTTCGGCCGGCCGGTGCCCCTCCGCCTGGTCGTCGACGAGGTGTCGAGCGCGCCGCCGCCCGAACCGGTGGAAGAAGACGTCACCATCGACGTCGAAGAGCTCCGAGACGCGACCCCCGCGGCAGTAGCCTCGCCCATCGACCACGTGATGCAGGCGTTCGAAGGCGCCGAGGTTGTGGAGGAGTAAACGCCAATGCCGAAGCAGCCCAACATGAACGACCTGATGAAGCAGGCCCAGAAGATGCAGGAGCAGCTGATGGAGGCCCAGGCGGCTGCTGCCGAGCAGGTCGTCGAGGGCCAGGCGGGGGGCGGCGTGGTCAAGGTTGCCGTCACCGGCGGCATGGAGTTCCAGTCGGTGCACATCGATCCCGACGCCGTCGACCCCGACGACGTGGCGATGCTCGAAGATCTCGTGCTGGCCGCCATCCACGACGCGGTGGCCAAGGTCAACGAGCTCTCCCAGCAGGCCATGGGCGGCCTCGACCTGGGCGGCCTCGGCGGCCTCCTCGGTTAGTTGTACGCGGGCCCGGTCCAGGAGCTGATCGACCAGCTCGGCCGCCTTCCCGGCGTCGGTCCGAAGTCGGCCCAGCGCATCGCCTTCTATCTCCTGAAGTTGCCCAAGGAGGACGCCGAGCGTCTGGCCCAGGCGATCACCGAGGTGAAGGCCCGCATCTCGTTCTGCCGGCGGTGCTGGAACGTCTCGGAGGGCGAGCTGTGCGAGATGTGCCGGGACGAGCGGCGGGATCCGACGATCGTGTGCGTCGTCGAGGAGCCGCGCGACATCGTCGCCGTCGAGAAGACCCAGGAGTTCCACGGCCTGTACCACGTGCTCCAAGGCGCCATCAGCCCGATCGAAGGGATCGGCCCCGAGCAGCTGCGCGTCAAAGAGCTGCTGACGCGCGTCGACGCCGAGGGGATCAAGGAGATCATCCTCTGCACCAACCCCAACCTCGAGGGCGAGGCGACCGCCATGTACCTGGCGCGCCTGCTCAAGCCCCTCGGCCTCACCGTGACGCGCATCGCCAGCGGCCTGCCGGTCGGCGGCGACCTGGAGTACGCGGATGAGTTGACCCTCGGCCGGGCCCTCGAGGGCCGCCGAGAGGTGGACGCCTAAGTCCCTACAGGGTCTTGACGATGGCGGCGTCGCCCTGGCCGCCGCCGCCGCACAGGGCAGCAGCGCCGGTGCCGCCACCGCGGCGGCGCAGCTCATTGATGAGGTGGAGCACGATGCGGTTGCCGCTCATGCCGATCGGGTGGCCGAGGGCGATGGCGCCACCGTTGACGTTGGTGACCTCGTCGGTGATGCCGAGGTCCTCCATCGACGCCAGCCCGACGGCGGCGAACGCCTCGTTGAGCTCGAAGAGGTCGATGTCCTTGACGTCCTTGTCGATCTTCGCAAGCGCCGCCTTGATCGCACGCGACGGCTGGTGGAGCAGCGACGGGTCGGGGCCCGCGACCTGCCCGTAGGCGAGCAGCTCGGCCAGCGGCGTGATGCCGCGCTGGTCGGCGACCGCCTTGGACATCATCACGATGGCGGCGCCGCCGTCGGAGATCTGCGACGCGTTGCCCGCGGTGATCGTGCCGTCGGCCTCGAAGGCGGGCTTCAGCTTGCCGAGGGTGTCGGGCGTGGTGCCGGGACGCACACCCTCGTCGGTCTCAAACAGGATCGGGTCGCCCTTGCGCTGGGGGATCGACACCGAGACGATCTCCTCGTCGAAGCGGCCGTCCTTGGCGGCGGCGGCCGCCCGCTCGTGCGACGTGGCCGCGAACTCGTCCTGCTTGTCGCGGGCGATGCCCTTGGCCTTGCTGTACTTCTCGGTGCCGGTACCCATGGCGCACACGTCGAAGGCGCAGAACAGGCCGTCGTACTGCATGGCGTCGACGACGGTCTTGTCGCCGATGCGGTAGCCGGCCCGGGCCTCCTGCAGCAGGTACGGCGCCCTGGTCATCGACTCCATGCCGCCGGCGATCACGATGTCGGCGTCGCCGTTCTGGATC
>JAFAUA010000017.1 GCA_019243595.1 Acidimicrobiia bacterium | reverse complement strand
GCGCCCGGCGTCGGGGCGGAGCAGGCCGAGCAGACAGTTGAAGAAGGTCGTCTTGCCCGCGCCGTTGGGACCGACCAGTCCGACCGCCTCGCCATCTTCGACGTCGATGCTCATGTCGTCGAGCGCCATGACGCCCCCGAAGTGCTTGGTGATGCCGACGGCCTCGAGCAAACTCATGCCGACACCTCCTCCCGCGCTTCGTCGGGAGCGGGCGGCGGGTTCTCCGAGCGAGACGGCCGGCGTTGCTCGCGCCGCTTGTTCCAGTTCACGACGCGCTCGATGCTGCGACGCTTGCCGAACTCGACGGCGCCCTCGGGATGCTTCGCGTAGTTGATGGCGCCGAAGCCGAACAGCACGAACTCGAGGTTCGCCCACCGGCCCGGCAGGTGGTGGAGCAGCTCGGGCACGAACACCAGGGCAAAGCCGGCGTTCACGGCGCCCTCGACGGTGCGCACGCCGGTCGTGACGACGAGCACCAGCCAGAACAGTGAATAGAAGTAGCCGAAGCTGTCGCTGCTGACCGTGCCCTGCAGTGACGCCAGCAGGGCGCCGCCGAGGCCGGCGAGCGCGGCCGACAGGGCGAAGGCGACGATCTTCGCCCGCTTCGGATTGATGCCGATCGTCTCGGCCGCCACCTCGCTCCCCCGGATCGCCGACAGCCGCTGACCGGTCGTCCCCCGCCGCACGAAGATGACGGCGAAGGCAGATATCGCGAAGATCACCATCGCCAGGAGGAAGAAGGCGCGGTTGGCGGTGAAGTCGATGGGGCCTAGCTGTGGCCGTGGCACGGAGACGCCCGTCTGGCCGTTGCCCGCCCACGTCTGCGGGAACACCAGGTTGTCGACCATGAGGGCGAAGGCGAACGTCGCCAGCGCCAGGTAGAGCCCGCCGAGGCGGAGCGCAGGAAGGGCGACCACCACGCCAACGAGGGCGGCGACGAGTGCGCCGGCGACCATGGCGATGAGCACGGGCACGCCGTGGTTCGTCGCCAGCTGGGCCGTGGTGAAGGCACCCACGCCGGCGAACGTCGCCTGGCAAAGGGAGATCTGTCCGGCCATGCCCACGATCACCGTGTAGGACAGGAAGATGACGCTCATCACGATCGCCTGCGTCACCAGGAACAGCCAGAACGACGGCAGCGCGAAGAGCGAGACACCGAGGAAGGCGACGATGACGGTCGGGAACATCACCCGGTTCAGGCGCTCGAGACGGGCGTCGCGGAGGCTGGCAGCCAGCGGCGGCGGCGGCGGGTTCACTCCGGCGAGCGGGTCGGTGACGTCGGGCTTGCGGAGTCCCGGCCAGAACAGCAGCAGAGCGAAGAGAAGGATGAAGGGGACCGACGGGCGGAAGCCCTTGACGAGGAGGTTGCCAAGCGGCAGGTACTTGGTGAGCACCTCCTGGCCCACGCCGAGAACGATGCCGCCGAGGAGTGTCAGCGGCAGGCTGCGTAGTCGCCCGAACACGGCGGCCGCGATGGCGGCGACCATCAGCACCGTGAAGTTGAGGCTGTCCACCCTGGCGTAGAGCGGGGCGAGCAGCACCCCCGCCAGCGCCGCCAGCAGGCTCGACAAGAGCCACGCCGACGTCGCCACCCGCTCCGCGTTGACGCCGTTCAGTTGCAGCAGCCGTGGGCTCTCGACCACGGCCCGCATGCGGAGGCCGAACGCTGTGGATCGGAACAGGAACCCGAGGCCGACTACCACCAGGACGGTGGCGACGACCACCGCCACCTGATTGGAGTCGATGCCGTAGGAGTGCCATCTGTAGAAGTGCTCGGGCGTCGGACCCACCGCGGGCGGCCGCAGCTTGGCCTTGGTGCCGAACCAGACCGCCTGGACCAGGGCCGGGATGCCCACCAGCAGGCCGAGGGCGGCGACCAACTTCACCGTCGCCGACGCCGTGCGCAGGTAGCGGAAGATGGCGCGGTCGAACACCAATCCCACTGCCGGACCGACGAGCAGGACGGCGACGGCGAACGCGGCCCACGTCGGCCAGTGGTGGGTGCCGGCTGTGTCGTAGAAGACGGCCGCCGAGATGTACGCCTGGGCCCCGAACGCCAGGTTGAACACGCCCGACGACCGGTAGGTGAGCACCAGCCCGACCGCCACCAGTGCGTAAATGCACCCGAAGGGGATGCCGGGGATGGCGTAGTTGAGGAGGCTGCTCAACGAGCCGGCTACTTCTGCTTACACGTTCGGGATCGTCGGCGACGCGTGCGGGTAACAGACGAACGGCTGCTTGTAGATCGGCGTGAACTGGCCGTGCTGCACCTGCAGGTAGGCGTCACAGTCGGTGGCGTTGTTGCCGGTGTGCTGGACCTGCCAGTTCACCGGCCCCTCGAGCTGGTTGGCCGTGTAGTCGGTAAGGGAGTTGATGGCGTCGATGAGCTTCTTGCGCGTCAGATCCCTGCCCGCTGCTCTCAGGCCAGTGACGAACATGTCGGCATTGATCCAGCCCGCCACCACGACGTCGCTGAGCTTGGTATTGGGCTTGCGCTTCCTCATCTCGTTGATGAACTGCGTCATGCCCGGGCTTTGGCTGGCCTCCTCGAAGGGCACGAAACCGGAGCGGAAGTACACCCCTTCGTACAGGTCGGGGAACTGGGCCAGGGCCTGGGCGTCGTAGCCGGTGGGCCAGAATTGGCGAACCTTGGTGAGACCGGCACGGCGCAGGGTCTTGGAGAGCAGTGTGTTGCCGGTGACGTCCATGCACGTGGTGACGAAGTCGACGCCTGCGTCCTTCACGCGCTGGACGTCGGCGTCGAGGCTGGTGGTGCCGAAGGCGAGGCTCGAGTCGTTGAAGGCGACATCGAACCCGTACTGGCGGAACGACTTCTCGGCGCCCGTTGCGCAGTCGCGTGACTGGCTGACGTTGTAGGCGAAGATCGCCACCTTCTTGGCGCCGATCTGGTGGGCCAGATAGCCGTAGAAGGTGCCT
Source organism: Acidimicrobiia bacterium (assembly GCA_019243595.1). Lineage (GTDB taxonomy): Bacteria > Actinomycetota > Acidimicrobiia > Acidimicrobiales > AC-14 > CADDZP01. The sequence goes on along the minus strand of JAFAUA010000017.1, from coordinate 20,691 downwards.
ACGCCGGTGAAGTCGATGAACGAGCCGTCCTGCCCGAACATGCTCGGCCCCGGCGACCACTCAGGATTGATGTGCCAACCGAACGTCGGGATGTTGTGGTCGCCCAGGTACTTCCCGCCCGCGAAGACAGGAGCGGCCACGGGGATCACGGCGAACACGTGGTGCTGCTCGACCAGGGCGCGCGCCTGTGACGCGTCGCGCGTCGGATCGGTGGCGTCGTCGAGCTTGGCGGTCAGCTTGATCTTGCGTCCGTTGACGCCGCCCTGCTCGTTGACCATGTCGAAGTAGGCCTGGACGCCGTCGAAGATCGGTGCGTACTGGTCGCCGAGCGGCCCGGTGATGGCGGCCATGCCGCCGACGTCGATCTCGGTGGCGCTGACGCCTGCGGTCTGCACCGACCCGCCACCACCGTTGCCCGAGGATGCGTTGCCGCACGCAACGCCGGCGATGGCCATCGCACAGGCGAGGGCCAAGAGTTTGCTCTTCACTCCCACAACCCCCTGTCGAACTGACTGTACCGTCAGGGTTCGCGGCCTGCGCGGCAAGGTCCCATATCGCCGATGGGCCCGAAAACGCACGGTCTCCGGCATCATGTCGAGAAGAAGCGGGTACCTTCACCGCAGTGGCCGACGCCCACACCAACGACCTGCAAAGCAACGACGGGTTCCGGTTGCTGGTCGAGAGCGTTCGGGACTACGCCATCTTCATGCTCGACACCACGGGCCATGTAGTGACGTGGAATCTCGGCGCGGAGCGCATCAAGGGCTATCAGGCTTCCGAGATCATCGGAAAGCACTTCTCGGTCTTCTACCTCCCGGACGACGCGGCCACCGGCATCTGTGAGGCCGAGCTGATCGAGGCCGAGAGGCTCGGACGGATCGAGGCCGAGGGCTGGCGGGTCCGCAAGGACGGCTCGAAGTTCTGGGCCGCGGTCGTCATCACGGCTCTGCGCGATCAGGACGGCACGCTGCGCGGATTTGCCAAGGTCACCCGTGACGTCACCGAACAGCAAAAGGTCACCCAGGCCCTGCTCGAGCACGAGCGTCTGCTGGCCGAAACCCAGCGACTCGCCCGCCTCGGCAGCTGGGAATGGGACATCGCTGCCGACCGCATGACGTGGTCGGAGGAGCTGTTCCGCATCTTCGGCCTGGATCCCCTCGAGTTCGTGCCGACCTACGAGGCGTACCTCGCGCGTCTGGGTGCCGAGGATCGCATCATCGCCGACGAGCTCGTTCGCAAAGCGGTCGAGCGAGGGGACCCGTATGCGTTCGAGCACCAGGTGCGCCTCCCTGACGGCGGGGTTCGGTGGGTGCAAGCAAGGGGGCGGGTGATCCGCGACGAGACCGGCCGCGTCGCGAAGCTGCAGGGCACCGCCCAGGACGTCACCGACCAGCGGGAGGCGCTCGACGCCCGCGCCCAGCTGGAGACCCTCGCCCTGCGTCAGCGTCACGCCCTCGAGGTCAACGACGACATCATCCAGGGCCTGGCCGTGGCCGATCTGGCGTTGAACCTGGAGGCCTACGACAAGGCGAGGGAGGCCGTGGCCACGACGCTGGCGGCGGCTCGCCAGTTCGTCACCGACCTCCTTGGCGATGCCGCCGGCGACATCTCGCCCGGCGATCTCCGCCGGCGCAGCGCCGAGAACGGCTGAGGTCGGTCGGCTCATGCGCCTGGTCGTAGCCGACAACGACAGCGAGGCGCTCGCCCTGCTCGTTACCGACTTCAAGTTCGAGGGTCATGACATCGTCGGTACGGCATCGGGTGGCGAGCGGGCGCTCGAGTTGTGCCGCGAGCTGAAGCCCGACGCGCTCGTCACCGACTTCCGGATGCCGCCCGGAATGAACGGCGTCGAGACCGCGGGTCGCGTCCGGGACGAGCTGCCCGAGATCCGGGTGATCGTCTTCACCAACTACATCAACGCCGACGTCGCCCGCGGCGCCCGCAAGGCCGGCGCCATCCTCATCGAGAAGGGCAACCTGCGCGCCCTGCGGCGAGCGCTGGTCGACGAGTCGACGTAGGTCTCAGTCCGGCCAGGTGCGCCGGTGGTCGACCGGTGCCACGGTGATGTCGTAGGCGGCGTAGAAGCTGTCCCGTCCCTGACGCTGCGCCTCCCGGTGCTCAGGATGAGTCCGCCACGCGGCGTGGTGCTCGGGCGTGTCGAAGATGATGACCGACACCCGCTCTCCGTCCTCGGCCGTGAATGTCTTGAACTCCAGCAGCCCCGGCATCGCCCGGGCCAGCTCCTCCATGCGTTTGGCGGTTCGCCGGTACTCGTCGACATTGTCCTCGCGCAGGCGGGAACGAAAGACGGTGAGTACGGGTCGGTCGTCCACACCGCTTCCTAATCGTTGTCCGTGAGGGCCACGAACATGATTCGAAACGGTGGTTCGAGGACCGTTGTGACATGCCCAGCGCCTTTGGTGTCCTGGAGAAGGACGACCGACCCCGCCTCGTGCCGACGGACTGCTCCGTCAGTCGTCCGGGTCTCGGCGACGCCACCCAGAATGACGGCGAACTGGCGACGCGGCGTCGGATGAGGGTCCGTGTCCCTGACACTGCTCGGAAACTCGACGAACGTCGCTGCGGTCGCTGCGCATGGCACTGAAACCAGGAGTGGCGGCACACCCGCTGCAAACAGGCGCTCGTCAACGGCCACTTCAACGTCGACGGATCGTGAGCCCCCGGCACCGTCTTCTTCAATCCGCACGTAACTCATCGTCTCCACGCCGAGGAGTCTCGCATCTGAGCGAGCGCCGCCGAAAGGGCGGCGCGGACGCCGACGACGTCTGGTTGGGCGTCGACGAACAAGTCGGCGACCTCGATCGCGAGCGCGGCGAGACGGGTCAGGCTGGGGCGACCGGCCTCGGGCGGCAGAGCCTCGGGGTGGTCGGCGAGAAAGGTGGCCGCGCGCTCGACCGCGGCCTGCTCCATACGAGCGGACTCTCCCCTGTGATCGAAGCGCCAGCGGGTGGCGCGACGGCTGATCTCGACGGGCACGTCCTCGTCGTCGGCGAAGCCGGCGGCGACCAGGACCCGGCAGTCGTAGGTGCGACAGGTGCGTGGGCGGTGGTCGTAGATCGAGCAGCGGCCGTCGACGAGCATCGGGCAGTGGCCACGGTCGTCGTAGCCGAGCACGACGTGGCCGTCGGGCAGGCCGGGGGCGGGGAACAACAGCTCGGCGGGGATGTCGGCGAGAGCGTCGGTCTCGTCGGGGCCGACGTGCACGAACTGCGAACCCGTACAGCAGGCGGTGCACGTTCCACAGGGCACGTCCATGGCGCCACCCGACCGGATGGCGGCGCGCATATCGGCGAGCCAGGCTGAGAACTCGCCCGCGGCAAGATCAAGATCGCTCACGTCACCCACAGCGCCGAGGCTAGGAAGGTGAGCCGACGGTCTCGGCCGTCGACGGCGGCTCGGTGGGTGCCTGTACCAGCGGCAACGAGAACGTCAGCGTGGTGCCACCCGGCTCGCTCGTCGCCCAGATGCGGCCGCCGTGCGCGTCGATGATCCGCCTGCAGATGTAGAGACCGAGGCCGGTGCCCCGCGTGTCGGTGGCGCGGCCCCGTACGAACTTGTCGAAGACACGAGAGAGCTCGTCGGAGGGGATGCCGGCGCCGCGGTCCGTCACGGCCACCAGAACCTCCTGTCCGCTCGCCTCGACGCTTATGTCGATCGGCGTCTCGGGCGCCGAGTTCTTCGCCGCGTTGTCGAGCAGGTTGGTGAGCACCTGCTGGACGCGTTCGGGGTCGGCGCGCACCCAGGCGTTCCCGTCGGGAGTCGATACCGAGATCGGACGGGTCGGCTGCAGGTCCTGGGCGGCCGTGGCCGCCGAGGCGACCTCGGCGTTGATGTCGACGACCTCGAAGACGTAGGACAGCTCACCCGACTCGATGCTCGCAGTATCGAGGACATCGCGGGTCAGCGCGTGCAGTCGCCGGGCGTTGGTGGACGCCCGGTTCAGCGCAGCGCGGCGGTCGTCGTCGGACATCTGATCCCAGTGGTCGAGCGTGGTCTGTAGGAATCCGAGCAACCCGGTGACCGGCGTGCGCAGCTCGTGGGACACGATGCTCATGAACTCCTCGCGCACGGCGTTGATCTCGGCCAGGCGGCGCTGCTCCTCACGGGCGGCGCGCAGGCGGCGCACGAGGAAGAAGAACAGGAGGCCGCCACCCAGCACGGCGGCGACCGCCAGCAACAGCAGCGCCGAGCGGAGCGGCCCGGTGAGCCCACCCTCGAACTCGGATGTCGTCTGCCGGAAGATGACCGTCCACCGGATGACGGGGAGGTTGCCGACGGCGATGATGTGCGAGCCCAGGTGGCGGAAGCCGGGCTTCTCGTTGGCGGTCAAGCCGAGCGGCTGCACCGACTTGCCGTCCAGGGCCGGATCGCTGGACCCGGCGACGAGCCCGCGGTCGTCGACGAAGATGTACTGGCCGGTCTTCCCGCTGCGCAGCTCCTTGAGGATGGTGCTGAACGCGGAGTCGGGCGAGACGTCGGTCTCACTGATGTAAGCGCCGATCGGCTGGCCGGCTGCGTTCTTGAGCGGGAAGGCGAACCCAGTTGTCGGTACCGAGGTGGTGACGCCCGGGGCGACGGGAAGCGCCGCGGGCTTGGGGTCGGGCCCGAGCACACGGTCGAGCTCGGGACGCTGGAGCTGGTCACCGACCTTGGCCCGCTCGAGCAGCACGCCGTTGACGATGACGCCGCTGCGGTCGACGAGCACGGCACCGGAGCGCGCCGTCGGCGGCTGCAGCAGCTGCAGGCGCTTGAGGTCGGCGGGGTCGTTCGGCGTGAGGTTCCACGGCGGCGGCGCATTCACCGCGGTGTTCCCGGCGAACGCCTGCTGCACGGCGGAGTTGAACTCACCGGCCAACTGGTTGACCTGAGACAGCTGCTGGCGCTCGAGTGCATTGCGGCCGTTGTGCTGCGCCTCGAGCACGGTGCCGACGATGAGACCCGCAAGCGCGAGCACAAACAGCAAGCCGCCCAGCGCCAGCCAGCGATCGCGCGTGCGAGTGGCCATCGCCTCTATTCCACCAGGTCCGGTACCGCTCGTCCCGACATTTCTGTCTCGGCGAGCATCCCGGGCTCCGTCGGGAAGAGAGCGACGAATCGAGCGCCACCACCTTCGGCCGTATCGACGGCAACCGACGCATTCAAGCGGTCCGCGAACTCTTTGACGATTGCAAGGCCGATGCCCGCACCGCGCGTGCGGTGGGTCGCCTCGGTCTCGGACCGGTAGAAGCGGGTGAAGATCCGGGTGCGCTCTTCGGCCGGGATCCCCGGGCCCTGGTCGGAAACGGCGAGCAATGCACGCGAGCCGGAGGGTTCGACGGTCACGGTGATCGCCGTGTCGGGTGGCGCGTACTTGGCCGCGTTGGAGAGGAAGTTGCCGAGGATGCGTTCGACGGCGTCGGGGTCGGTGAAGGCGATGACGTCGGGCTTGATGTTGAGAGCCAGGTGATGCTGCTCGAGGAGACTCGCGAACTGCTCGACGGTCTGGCGCACCATGTCGCTGAGCGACACGAGGCGTGGCGACACCGTGAGGGCGTGGCGCTCGAGGCGGGCGAAGTCGAGGAGGTCGTCGACCAGCCGTTTCAGCGAGCCGGCATTGCGGGCGATGCGGTCGATGAACTCACGCCGCTGTTCGTCGGCGAGCGTGGGCCAGTGTTCGACGAGTAGCGAACCGAAGCCCTCGATCGCCGCCACGGCGGTCCGCAGCTCGTGGGACACGGTGCTGAGGAAGCTCAGCTTCATACGGTCGAGGTCGCGCAGCCGTCGCACCGTCTCCTGCTCCCGCTGGTAGAGCTGGGCGTTGCCGAGGGCGGCCGCGAGCAGGTCGGAGACGGCCCGGAGTGAGGCGAGCTGCGGGCGCTCGAGCAACCGGCGCGAGCGGGCGCGGAGGGCGCCGACGGTGCGCCCGGTGCGCTGCAGGGGGATCACGAAGTCGTCGCCGGGCTCGACCTCGTCGGTCGTCGGGCCGACCTGGCGCACGAGGCGACGGGGACCCGGCGCGGGACCGATCGAGAACGTGTCGACCAGCTCACCGTCGTCATTGGCCACCGCCACCCCGAGGCGATCGAGCTCGAACTGGGCCGCGAGCTGCACGGCAAAATCGGGCAGCAGCTCTCCGAGGTCAAGGCTCTGCTGCAGGAGGGGCCCGGCGTCTGCGATCAGGCGCACCTCTTCGGCCCGCTCCTGCTCACGGGCGCGGGACTCCCGGCTGGCGGACCGGAGGATCGCAGTCAGACCGACGCCGCTCGCCAGGAAGGCGAGGACTGCGAGCACGATCGCCCACCACGGCGGATGGCTGGGGACGGCGCCGGGACCGGCCCACGCCGTCACCGTCCATGTGTGGTTGGCGAGTGGGACCGAGCGCTGCACGAGAGAACGGCGCGCACTCGACGCCATTGCTGCGGGCGAAGCGTAGAGCTGCTGGGGGCCGTCGGTGATGGTTATTCCGGTGGTCTTCAGCGCCTCACCGGTCAACGAAAGCTCTACGACAGGGCGTGGGGTCACCAGGGCGACGAGGTAGCCCTGAACCTTCCCGCGGCGATCCTCGGTCGTCGCCGGAATCGACGGCGAGCCGTATTGCGGATAGGCGATGAGCGCGGACGTTTCGCCCGTGGCACTGCGCTGCGCGTCAGCGAGGCTTGGCGTCCCGTCGTCTCGCGCCAGGTCGAACGCCACACGGTTTGCGGGCATGGCCGCCAGGTCGGTGCCGACGGCCAGCGCCGGTGACGCCGCGGGCACCTCGGCCGTGACGACAACGCGAGTGCCGTCGACCTTCGCCAAGGCGATGGTGCCAACGACGCCGTTGCTCGGGAGTGGGCCCGCCACCCGCGCGAGTGAGGCGCTGTCGTCGGCCACGGCGCCGTCGAGCAGCCCGGTCACGCGTCCGAGATAGATGGGCGCCCCGAGCCCCCGGCCGATCGTCGCCGCCACCTGTTCGGTGCCACGGCGGAAGCGAGCGCTCGCACTTTCCGCGTCGCGCCAGTACGCCCACTCGAGCCCAAGAACAAGGGCCGAGCAGACAAGCGCCGCGAGAACCGCGACGAGCGCAATATTTCGACGCCGCCCTATGGCTCGGGAGCGTACTTCCAGAGGGCCTCGGGAACTCGCGATATCTCTCGCTTTGACATGCACGCCCGGACGCCGAGTTGCGCAGCTCGATCCACTATGTCCGGATCGAGGTAGGCGCTGAACAGGATGATCGCCTGTTCGGGATGCTCGGCGAGAATTTGCTCTGCGACCTCGAGGCCAGTGGCACCTGGCATGCGCTGGTCGAGCACGACGATCTCGGGGCGCGTCTCGCGCCACTGCTTGACGGCGTCCTCACCGTCGGCGGCCTCACCTGCCACGTGAAGCCCCTGGTTGGCGATCTCGATCGTCGACCGGAGGAGCGCCCGCATGTCCTCTTCGTCGTCGACGATGAGAACTCCCGTCGCGGACTTCGACCCCACAGCTGAGCCTCCTGTACAAGACCTCGGTTGGCCTGCTTCGAATAGTACGCCTGCCGCGCAAGTGATTGCGGGCGCCAAATGTTGCAACCAGCGGTGCCTCGGAGGGCGCGCCTACGCTCGTTCGAGTGGTGGAACGGGAGTTGCTGCTCACGGGGATCGGCGGCCAGGGCGTGCAGCTTGCTGCGCAGGTCGTGGCCCGGGCGGCGACCTTGGAGGGCAGGGACGTCATGTTGTTCGGCGTCTACGGCGGCGTGATGCGCGGCGGCAATTCCGACGCGACCGTCGTCGTCGGCGACGGGCCGGTGCAGGCGCCGCCGATCGTGTCGCACGCCTGGTCGGCGCTGGCACTGCACCCGCGCTACTGGGAACCGCTCCGCGTCCGCCTCGTCCCCGACGCCGTGGTCGTCGTCAACTCGTCGCTGTTCGACGAACCCGTGGAGATGCCGCGCGTCTTCGAGATTCCGGCCACCCAAGTCGCGACCGAAGAGCTCGGCAACCCGATGGCGGTTTCGATGGTGGCCACGGGCGCCTATGTCGCCCTCACGGGCCTCGTGTCCCTCGACTCGGCGATCGCCGCCATGGAGGAATCGCTGCCCGCGTACCGGCGACAGCATGCCGCGGCCAATGCCGCCGCCCTGCAGGCCGGCGCCGACCTCGTCGATGCACTCGCCGCGCCCGCGTGGCCCGGCCTCACCGCCGAGGCACCGGCGTGAGCACCCATACGGTGACCGTCCGGGGCACGGTGCACATCGACATCGAGATGTGCAAGGGCTGCGAGCTGTGCATCCCCGCCTGCCGGCCGGCTGTGCTCGTGATGTCCACCGACGTGAACGAGACCGGCTACCGCTACCCGGAGCTCCTGCCCGGGTGCACGGGCTGTCGCGCCTGCCTCGACGTGTGCCCCGACTTCTGCTTCGAGGTCTTCAAGTACGAGCACCCCTTCACCGTCGAGGTTGACGCATGAGCAAGCGTCTGATGGAGGGCTCGGAAGCCATGGTCGAGGCCGCCATCACCAGCGGGTGTCGCTTCTTCGCCGGCTACCCGATGACGCCGTTCACCGAGGTGCTCGAGAACTTCGCCAAGAAGCTGCCCGAAGTCGGCGGCGTGTGCGTCAACGCCGAGAGCGAGTTGGAGGCCGTCGGCATGGCGTGGGGCGCGCTCGCGACGGGCGCCCGCGCCGCCACCGGGTCTACCGGTCAGGGTCTGTCGCTCATGCAGGAGTCGTTCTCGGAGATCACCCTCGCCGAGTTGCCCCTCGTCGCCTTCAACATGGCGCGCGGCCAGGGCGACTACTTCCAGTCGACGCGCGGTGGCGGGCACGGCGACTACCGGCACATCGTGCTGGCGCCGATGGACATCGCCGAGGCGGTGGAGCTGACCCAGCTCGCCTTCCACCTGGCCGACACGTGGCGCAACCCGGTGCTCGTCCAGGGCGACTACCTGCTCGCGCACACCGCGGAGTCCGTCGACGTCTCCCCCGCCGACTTCGGGCCGGTGCCAGACAAGGACTGGGCGGTCGACGGCTCGGGCGGCGGGAGTGGCGCGTCCAAGGTCATCTCGCCGCTGGGCATCGGCAAGACGAACACGCCGGGCCCGGGCATCGAGGGCCAGATGCAGGCGGTCGCCGACAAGCTCACGCGCATCGCGGCCGCCGAACCGCGCGCCGAATCCGGGTTTCTCGACGACGCCGAGCACGTGGTCGTCGCCTTCGGGACGCCGGCGAAGTTCGTCCGCTACGCCGTACGGCGCCTACGAGACAAAGGTCTGCGCGTCGGCTACGTGCGGCCGATCACCCTGTGGCCGTTCCCCGCTGATGCGGTGGCCGCCGCGGCGGCGGGAAAGCAGAGCGTGCTGGTCTTCGAGCTCAACGCCGGCCAGATGATCGACGACGTTCGTCTCGCCGTCCTCGGCTCGGCGCCCGTCCGGTTCATCGGCGGCATCTCCACCGACCATTCCGGCTTCGGCGTCGGCGCCCTCCTCGACGTCGAAGTCATCGCCGGCCGCATCGAAGAGGCCGTGCAGGCGGGGGTTGCGGCGTGACGACCGACGAGCCCGTCCTGCACCCGGTCGGCGAGAAGCTGCCGTCGCTGTTGCAGAGCGGCGAGCACGACCTCTGTCCCGGGTGCGGCGAACCGGTGGCGATCCGGATCCTCCTCGAGACACTCGCCGAGTTGGGGCTGTCGACGTCGACGATCGGTGTGGTCGGCATCGGGTGCTACACCGCGTTCGCGCGCACGCTCGATGTGGACCTAGTGCAGGCCCTGCACGGACGGGCACCCTCGGTCGCCACGGGCGTGAAGCGCATGCAGCCTGACAAGGCGGTGTTCACCCTCCAAGGCGACGGCGACATGGTCAACGAGGGACTGCAGGAGGTGCTGCACACCGCGGCGCGCGGCGAGAACGTGACGTGCGTGTTGCTCAACAACGGCGTGTTCGGCGAGACCGGTGGCCATATGACGGCGACCAGCGTGCTCGGCCAGCGCACCAAGACGAGCCTCACCGGCCGCGATGCCGAGTACCACGGCTACCCCATCGTGATCGGCGATCTGCTTGCGCAACTCGAAGGCGCGGCGTACATCGCGCGCGGGTCGGTGCAGAACGCTGGCGCCGTCGCCCACACCAAGCGCATGATGCGCAAAGCCTTCGAATCCCAGATGGCCGGCGGGGGCTTCTCGATGGTCGAGGTGCTGACGATGTGCCCCACCGGCTGGTTCGTGCCGACGGCTGAGGGCCCGGGTTACATGGGCGACACCCTCGGACAGGTGCACGTGATGGGCGAGCTCAAGACCCGGTGAACTTCGAGTATCCGCCGGAGGCGGAGGCCTTTCGCGCCGAGTTCCGCGCCTGGCTGAACGAGAACCTCGACGACGACCTCGTGGGCGCCCGCCCGATGGCGGCGAGCGAGTCACCAGAGGCGCTCGAGCGGATGCGGGCGTGGAACCGCAAGCTGGCCGACGCCCGCTACGCAGCCATCGCCTGGCCCGCCGAATACGGCGGTCGCGGCGCCGGGGTCATGGAGCAGGTCGTCTACGCCGAGGAGCTGCACCGGTCGGGCGCGCCCGGAACGCTCAACGTGATCGGCATCTCCAACATCGCCCCGTCGATCATGGAGCACGGCACGGAGGAACAGAAGCGGCGCTTCCTGCCGGCGATGCTGCGCGGCGACGACGTGTGGTGCCAGGGCTTCTCCGAGCCCAATGCCGGCTCCGACCTGGCGTCGCTGCAGACCCGCGCCGTCGCCGATGGCGACGACTACGTCGTCAACGGCCAGAAGGTCTGGAACACCCTCGGCGTGATCGCCGACTGGTGCGAGCTGCTCGTGCGCACCGACCCTGACGTCCCGAAGCACAAAGGGATCTCCTGTCTGCTGGTCGACATGCGCCTGCCCGGCGTCGAGGTACGGCCGCTGGTGACGATCACCGGCGAAGCCGAGTTCAGCGAGATCTTCTTCACCGACGTGCGCGTGCCGAAGTCGGCGCTGCTCGGACCCGAAAACGACGGGTGGCGGGTGGCGATGACCACGCTCACCCACGAGCGAGGTGGCGTTGCCAGCCTCCATCTGGGCGTCCGCAAGAAGATCGCAGGCCTGCTCGACCTGGCCCGATCGACCACGCGCAACGGCCGGCCCGCGGCCGACGACCCGGTGCTGCGCCAGAGTCTCGCCCGCCTGTATCTGGAGGGTGAGTACCTCAAGCTGCTCAGCGACCGGGCCGTGTCCGGATTGCTGCACGGACGGCCCGCCGGCCCCGAGACGAGCCTGGCCAAGCTGGTGTGGAGCGAATGCGAGACCCACATCGCCGACGTCGCCGGCCAGTTGCTCGGACCGGCCGCCAACGCCGGGTCGTGGGGACGGGACCGCGTGTACGCCCGAGCCCTGTCGATCGCAGGCGGAACGACGCAGGTCAACAAGAACATCGTTGCGCAGCGAGTCTTAGGACTTCCGCGCGGGTAGCGCTCCCGGGTGCGCAAGCTGCTGATCGCGGCGGCGATCGTCGTTGTACTCCTCGTCGTCGGTGACGTCGTGGCCAAGGCGTACGCCACCGACCAGCTGAAGAGCCGAGCCCAGCGGGCCGTGCGCGGCGCCACCTCGGCCACAGCCTCGATCAGCTCGTTTCCCTTCACCGGGCGTCTGCTGGTCGCCGGTCAGGTCTCTGAGGTGCGCGTGGGGGTGGGGCCGGTGGTCGCCGGACGGCTGACGTTCGCGTCGGTGACGGTCGACCTTCACGACGTCCACGTCAACCGCAACCGTCTGATCAACGACCGGAAGGTGCAACTGACGGGGCTCGGGAGCGGCACGGTGACGGCCGAGCTCACCGATGTCGAGATCTCCCGCCTCGCCGGAACCCGCGTGCGTTTCAGTCCCGGCCATGTCACGGTGAGCGCGGCGGGAATCGAGGCCACCGCCAGCGTGCAGATCAGCGACGGATCGATGTCGTTCGCGGGGCTTCACATCCCGCTCAAGTTCAAGATCCCGCGCGCCCCACTGTTCCCCTGCGACGCCACCAGTGCGGTCGTGAAGCAGGGCGCCGTCGACGTGAGCTGCACCGTGCACGAGGTGCCGACAGAGCTCGTCGGCAGGGCGCTCAGGTAGGGCTGGCGTCGCTCGTGGTGCCGCCGAGCTTCTTGTCGGCGGCCGCCGCGAAGCGGCGCAGGCCCCAGCGCATCGGCCGGCCGAGCGCGGGATACAGGACGCCGACCAGGCCGTAGCGGCGGGGAACCGTACGGTGCACCCAGCCCTTCTCGACGGCGTCGGCGACGGCGTCGGCCACGACCTGGGGCGGGTAGAGCTTGCCGTCGTAGGACAGCTCCTCGTCGAGCGACCAGATCTCGGTGTCGATGGGACCGGGACTGACGACGGTGGCCTGCACACCGGTGTCGTGGAGGTCGACGGCCAGGCCGTGCGTCCACAGCGACAGCGCGGCCTTTGCTGCCCCGTACGCCGCTTCCCCGGGGTTGGGCACGTACCCGGCGACCGAGGTCACGTTGATCACCGCGCCCTGCCCGCGCTCGAGCATGCCGGGAAGGGCCGCGGTCGTGAGGTACATCGGCCCGAAGAAGTTCACGGCCATCAGTCGCTCGACATCGTCCGCTGTCGTGCGTGCCGCGTTGCGGTGGATGCTGATGCCCGCGTTGTTCACGAGGATGTCGACGCGGCCGAACCGGTCTTCCACCTCACGGACGATCCGCTCGCACTCGGCGCGGGTCGAGATGTCCGCCGGCACCGCCATGGACGCGGCGGCGTACCTGCTGCACTGCTCGATGATCTCGTCGAGGCGATCCTTGCGGCGGGCAACGGCGGCGACGGTTGCGCCACGACGGGCCAGGTCGGTGGCCACCGTGGCGCCGATGCCTGACGACGCCCCGGTGACAACCGCTACCCGGCCCGCAATCTCCATGCCCGCTTCCAGAGCTACCAGTGCCGGAGCGTCAGCTGCCCAAGCCGAGCAAGCTCTTGAGCACGGCGAACAAGCTCGACAACAGCGGCCCGAGGACGGGGAGGCCCGTGACGCTGGGTGGCGTGGGAAGGCCTCCGACCCCGCCGACGCCCGGTGGGTTGGGGAGCGAGCCGAGCGGGCTGAAGCCGTACACGCCGTCTGGGCTGCCCTGTTGGGGACCGCCGGTCCCGAAATAGATCGAGTCCCCACTCACGACCACGCCGGAGTTCGAGGGTGCCGGGAGGGGGATGATCCGCAGCGGGAGTCCCGTCCCGGCATCTCGGATCTGGAGCTGGTTGGAAATGGCGGTGGCCGAGAACGTCATGCCGCCGGCCTCGCTCACCGCACCAAAGTCCTGAGAATTGGGTTGCGACCACCGCGTCGCGCCCGAGGACGCGTTGAAGCTGTAGCCGCTGGGCTCCTGGACCGGAAGGTCCCGAGGGTTCCCCGGCTCGCACTGCGAGGGCGGCACGCCGAAGTCTCCGATCGCCGTTGACGCGTACACATTCTGGCCATCGAAGGCGGAAGGGGCGATGAAGCCCCCGGCCGGCCCACCGAACACGACGTTGGTCGCCCACAAGAGGTGCGGTCCAGGAAGGCCGGTCGTGGGGTCGAGGGTGGCCTTCGCCGGCCGGGGGTCAAGGGCGTAGAACGTGCCGTCCTTGTTGCCCGCTCCAACGAAGGGCGTGCCATTGGGGAGGTGCCCGTAGTTAGCGGTGGCGCCGAAGTCGAAGTCACACGCCACGTCGCCCTGTGCCACCCGCGGTGGGGTAAATGCCCATGCCACCCGGGACGTGCCGATGGGAAGTTTCTTGTTTATCCGCACCCCCAGGAGGCGCTCGGCGAACGGCGCCGGCGAGGCCACGCTGTTGCAGTCCGAGATGCCGAACACGGCCAGGTTGTCCGCGTCGTCGATCGTCGGCGACGCCCAGACACCGCCGCAACCGTTGTTCAGGATCGCTCCCGTTTGATCGACGTCGGTCTCGACCCGCCAGTTCTCGTTGCCGGTGAGGAGGTCGGCGGAGGAGAAATAGCCGCGGTGCCCGGACTCACCGTCGGTCGACACCCCGAACAAGACCTGGTCGCCCACGACCGCAGGTGAGGCAAAGATCCGTGTCGAGTCGGCGGCCGGATCGGGCGGCGCTTCGGGGAGGCCGCTGTAGACGTGCTTCCAGTACAGGCGGCTGACTCCGGCCGGCAACGCGCCGGTCCGCAAGGCATAGAGCGTGAAACCGCCACCGAAGACGACGAGGTCGGGATGCTTGGACGTCGCGGGGACGAACGCCGCTGTCGACGTCACCAGGCCGCCGTCGCTGGTCGTGTCCTGTTGGAGATCCGCGGGGGTCCTGCCGGTGCTGGGGGGAAAGATGGCCGGCTGCTGGTCGAGACCGAACTTCCACTGGAGCGTCCCTGTGGCGCTGTCGATGGCGTAGAAGTTGCCGTCCCACGACCCCACGTAGACGGTGCTCCCCACGACGATGGGCTGCGCCGTCACCGCGTCACCCGTCGAGAAGAACCACTTCGGGGCGAGCGTCTGCACGCTCAGCGGTGTGAGGGTGGTGGGGGCGACGAAGTCCCGCTGGTCCGAGCGCCCGTAGGTGGGCCAGTCCGTGGAGGCTCGGGAAGCGGGCTGGGCCGTTGCCGAGCCCGTGGCGACGACCGCCGGGACCGTGGCGCCCAGCAGGGCAGCGAGTGCGACAGCGATAGTGGTGCGTCTGCGGGCGCGGCTCATTGGGTGTGCTCCCTCCCCAAGCGAAGTTCATGCCTGTTTCGCCACCCGGATCCGATCTCCTGCTTTTGGGCCAGGGATCAGGACCGCCGGGGACGAACTTGTCCCCATGCGGCGGGTGCTGGTGGGGATCGTGGCGTTGGCGCTGTGCGCCCCGGCGACCGCGCTCGCCCATCCCTCGAGACGGGCACCCACGGCCGCCGACCATCTGGCGAAGATCGTCCGGCTCTCCCCCGCTCCCGAATATCGACGCTTCGGGACCCCGGCGATGGGGCGGGTCGCCAACTACGCGGCCGGACAACTGGCGAGCGACCGCTACCAAGTCGTGCGCGACGACGTCGGCGGGCTCAATCGCTGGGCGGTCGACTACGCCCGCGGCGATCGCCCCACGCTCGTGCGCCTCGGCGACGGGCACGCCTTCAAGACCGAGAGCGCCTTCGACATCGCCCCGACGTCAGCCGCCGGCATCCAGTGCACGGTGAAGAAGCTGGCCGACGTGGGGCCCGGCGACTGCGGCTTCGTGCCGTTCAGCGACGGCAGCCCCGAGTGGAAGAACGTCACCTTCAACGCCTCGGCCGACGTGGCGTCGATCGTCTCCAAGGGTGGCGTCGGGGCCATCGTCCAGGGCGACACGACGCGGAATCTCATCTACTCGGTGCGGCTGCACACGACGATTCCCGCCATCGTCGCGGTCGTCGGCAACGACATCGTCGGCCAGCGGGTGCGCTTGCGGGCGATGGGAGCGTCGGTCCCGGCCGTCGCCCACAACGTCATCGGGATCCTGCGACCGCCCGCCGGGTCGTCGCAGTACGTCGCCCTGATGGGCCACATGGACGGCTGGTTCCAGGCCGCGGCCGACAACGGCGGCGGCGCAGCGGCAGTGCTGCGGGCCGCCCACGAATTGGCGGCGTCTCGCCCCGGCGTGGGTGTCCTCGTCGGACTGTTCGACGGCGAGGAGTACGGCTTGCTGGGGTCGCGAGGCTTCGCCGCGGAACTGTCATCGCCAAGCGGAGTCGCCGGCGTGCACATGTCGGACCTCAAGGCCGTGATGAACCTCGACGCCTCGTCGGCGCGGGCGTCCGACGTGCAGGATCCGATTCACTCCGTCGCCGGCCACGACGCCCCCATCTTCAGCTGGCGGGCGATGGTGTTCTCCGAGGAGCCGACGCTGGCGTCGCTCTTCATCTCCACGTTCGCCGCCCACGGCGTCCTCGGCCTGCCGGTGACGTCGCAGGTCGCCAAGGCCACGATCGGCGGCGGCAGCTGGCGCACCGACGCCCAGTGGTTCGGCGACGCCGGCGTCCCCGTCGCGTGGCCCGTGGCCGGTTACCCCGAGTACCACACCGACGGCGACGTCCCCGCCCGCATGGACAAGGGAGATCTGGAGGCCGTCGCCCAGGCGGCCGCCGACCTGGTTTCCAAGCTGGCCACCGCGCCGATCGGCCGCGTGGCCCAACAGCTCCGCTAGAGGAACAGCTCCTTCACCACGTTGGCGTTGTTGTCGCCGGGCACCAGGTTCACGGCGGCTCCGACGAGCTCGGTGGCCTCGGCCTGGGCGAGGTGTTCGGGGTCGAGCAACTTGGCGTAGGTGCGTGTCCCATCGCCGACGTCGCACACGGCAAGGCCCCACTCGGCGTCACCGCCGCGGCCGTGGGCCACCGTGTACGTGGCGATCGTCGCCCCTCCGACGTAGCTGTCGGTGATCGCCAGCTTGGGCTGGACGGCATCGATGCTCGCCTGCAAAGCGTCGCCGTCGACGGGTTGCAGGGGTTGGGCCGGCGGCTCGGTGCCGTAGACGGCGTACACGTGCTTGGACATGTGCATGCCGACGCCGCTGACCAAGCCGAGCGAGCCCGGGTCCTCGCGCAGCACGCCGGCCATCGCCGCGATCGAATGGGTCATGTAGTCGCTGCCGGCGCCACCGGAGAACGGCAGGCCGCCAGTGACAGTGACCGGTCGTTCGAAGACGTCCTCCTCCTTCAGGCCCAGGGCGTCGATCCCGAACAGCACCGAGCTGGCGAAGCAGCTGTAGAGGTCGATGTGAGCGACATCGTCGATGCCGGCGCCGGCCATGTTGAGCGCGGCCTGGCTCACCTGAGCCATGGCCTCGGACCGCCACAGCTCGGGGCGCTCGGCGATGTACCAGGGGTCGTTGCCGTAGGCCCACCCGTGCAGGTACACGCGGTTGTCGGCGGGGACGCCCAGAGCATCGGCCTTCTCGTGGCTGGCGACAAAAAGGGCGGCGGCCATGTCGACGTCCATGATCGACACCATGTACTTCGTGTACGGATAACCGACGAGGCGGTTGTCGGGCGTCGGGGTGATCAGCTCGTCGACCGAGCGCTGGCGCGGGAACCAGGCGTAGGGGTTGGTCGCCGCGACCTCGGTCATCGGCGCGAGCAGCCGGCCGAGCCGCTCGCGGTAGCCCTCGGGCAGGTGGCAGAGGTGGGCTCGGCGGGCGATGTCGAACACCGGGAAGGTGAGCCACGCCTGGAAGACGTCGTGGGCGACCTCGGCGGGGTGGAACGGGGCCTCGAACGGAAACGGCACCTTCTCCGGATTCCGATGGCTCCAAGGCAGCCGGCGGCCCTGCTTCTTCGCCCGGCGCACGGTGTCGAGGGCTTCGGCGCCGGTGATCAGCGCCAGGTCGTACTCACCGCGCAGGATCGACTCGGCGGTCTGGTTGACTAGGACCTGGGGCGTCGTGCCACCGATGCCCGAGTAGAAGCGGTGCTTGGGCTGGGCACCGAGACGTTCACAGAGGCGACCGACGGGATCGTCGTACGGCCAGGTCTGGGTGTAGACGATCTGCACGCTCTCGACGTCGGTGGTGAGGTTCGGAACACCCCAGTCCTGGGCCGCGGTCCGCGCCACCTCCTCCCACATGTCGAGCGGCTCGGGCGCGTCAACGGGGTCGGGATTCACCGGTCGCCACGTGCGTTGGGCGGCACCGATGAGGCACGGAGTGCGGGGATCGATCGCCACGGCGGTTACTTGCCCTGCCAGACGGGCGGTCGCTTCTCGGCGAAGGCCTTCGGGCCCTCCTTGGCGTCCTCGGTCTGGAACACCCGGCCGCTGATCTCGGACTCGACCTTGTAGGCCTCTTCGAGGTCGACCAGCAGACCCTTCAGCACGCTTTCCTTGGTGGCCTGCACGGCAAGGGGCGCGTTGGCGGTGATGCGGCGCGCCCACTCGTGGGCCTTGTCCATCAGCTGCTCGCGCGGAACGATCTCGTTGATCAGCCCCAGTTCGAGCGCCCGCTGGGCCGGGAAGCGCTCGGCGGTCAGGAGGAACTCCATGGCCGCCGGGAACGCCAGCTGACGGGGCAGGCGGACGGTGGTGCCGCCGCCCGCGAACAAACCTCGCTTCGGCTCCATGACGCCGAAGGTGGCGTCGGGTGTGGCGATGCGGATGTCGACGCCGCCGAGCATCTCCATCCCGCCGGCAACGGCCGGGCCGCCGACGGCGGCGATGATCGGCTTGTAGATCGCAACATTGCGCAGGACGGCGTAGACGCTGTCAGAAAGTCGGCAGCCGTCGATCTCCTTGACGCCACCCGCCTGGATCTCCTTCTGGAGCTTGGTGACCTGCGGGATGAACGTCTTCAGGTCGGCGCCGGCCATGAACGCATCGCCCACACCGGTGACGATTGCGACCCAGATGTCGTCGTCGTCCTTTACCTTGCGCCACGCCGCGGCCAGGTCGCGGAAGTGGTACATGTCGAGTGCGTTGCGGGCCTCGGGCCTGTCGATGGTGATGACCGCGACGTGGTCGTCCGCCTCAAAGTGAATCGGCATAATTCCCTGACACGATAGTCAGGGAAGTTTTTCGGTCGCCTTACCCGTCCCAGGGGCAGGCCTCGTCGATACCGAGGACGCGGAGGAAGCGGCCGAGGCCCATGAAGATGGCCACGCACAGGCCCAGATCGACGATCTCGTCGTCGGCGAAATGCGTCCGAAGGCGGCCAAAGAACTCGTCGTCCATGTTCGTGTGGTCGACGACGAACCGCTCGGCGAACTCGATCGCCAGCCGCTCCCGGTCGGTGTAGCCCGGCCACGACCGGTACTCCGCCACGTGGGCGTAGAGCTCTTCAGATGCCCCCTGCTGCGCCACCGACGCAGCCCTGAAGTTCAGTCATATGGGGCAGTCGTTGAGCTGGGCGACCCGCATGCGGGCTGCCTCACGCTCACGCGCCGGCAGCTTGCTGCGGTGATAGGCGGCCTCGCTCATCTTGCCGGCGGCGCCGGCCATCTCCGGGCGCAACATCCAGACCTGGGCGGCGTCGCCGCCCTCGCCCTCGGGGATGTCGATGCGGGCCATACAGCCCGGAGCCTACGGGTGAGAGTGCGCTAGCGCACGACCTCGACGACGCGGTACAGCCCATAGCCCACGAGCAGGACGAACAGCAGCTCGGCGAGCAGGCTGACGAACACAAGCCCAAGCGACACGTTGACGCGCATCGCCCCTCGTGACATCTGCACCCCTGACCCCCCTATCGGTCGCTTCTGCAATTGGGAACGACGGGCACCCGGGTTCCTTACGGTCCTACGCTCGGCGGCCCATGGGGCTTCTCGAAGGGCGACGGGCGGTCGTCACCGGCGGCGGATCCGGGATCGGGCGGGGGACGTGCCGGCGCATGGCTGCCGAGGGAGCACAGGTCGCGGTCCTCGACCTCGACGGCGAGTCGGCCGCGGCGGTGGCGGACGAGGTCGGCGGGGTCTCATTCGCCGTCGACGTCCGGGACCCTGATGCCGTGCGCGCCGCCGTCGACGACGCCGCCGCCCGGCTGGGCGGGCTCGACACCATCTTCAACAACGCGGGGACGGGGGGCATGGCCCGCCTGCACGAATACGAGCCCGACGAGTTCCGCCGGGTCGTCGACGTGAACCTGCACGGCGTCTGGCACGGCATTCGGGCCGCGGTGCCGCACATGCTCGCCGGCGGCGGAGGCAGCATCGTCAACACCGCGTCGATCAGCGGCATCCGCCCGTCACCGGGCGAGGGGCCGTACTCGGCGGCCAAGGCCGCGATCGTCGCCCTCACCCAGTCGGCGGCCCTCGAGTACGGGGCCCGCCGCATCCGGGTCAACGCCGTGGCACCGGGTGCCGTCCGCTCGGCAATGACGACGCCGTTGCTCGGGCTCGGTCAGTGGGAGCAGATCTGGACGGACCGCACGCCGCTCGGCCGGGTCGGCGATCCCGAGGACATCGCCGACGTCGTGGTCTTCCTCAGCTCCGACCTGGCCCGCTACATCACCGGGCAGGTGCTGGTCGTCGACGGCGGGATGATCCTGCACGGCGCCGGCATCGACGGCGTGCTCGACTACGTCATGCAGATGATGGAAGGGCCGGCGGAGGCACCACCCCGAGGTTGAACTGGTTGTCCCCCAGCGCGCCGCGCAGGAACACCCAGAACAGCACCAACGCCTCGGCGCCACGGGCGCTCTTGATGTCACCGAGGTCGATGACGGCGGCCTCGGGCCAGCCGAACTGACCAAGGATCCCCCTCACCGCCTTCTTGGCGTCCGCGTCGTCACCGGACACAAAGACGTTGTGGTGGCCGGGCAGGGCGGACGGGTTCACCATCACCGAGCAGTTCATTGTGTTGAGGCTCTTGACGACGCGAGCGCTGGGGAAGCGGCGCTGGAGTTGCTCGCCCACGCTGTCGGTGTTGGCCACCGAGAGCGATGGCGGCATTCCGTGAGAGAAGTCGAGCGGGTTCGAGACATCGATCAGCACCTTGTCGCCGATGTTGTCCTCGCCCGCGGCCTCGCACGCCGCGACCGACACCATCCCGCCGGTGCAGTTGAACAGCACCTCGCCGAAGGCGGCGGCGTCGGCAAAGGTGCCGTGGGCGGCCGAATCGCCGGCACCGGAGGCCCAGCTGGTGGCCTCCTCGTTGTCGGCCGTGCGCGACCCCATGCACACCTCGTGGCCGACCTCCACAAGCCTCGAGGCGATCGCCTTCCCGACCATCCCGGTTCCCAGCACCCCGAACCGCATTGCTCGTGCCTCCCGGTAGTTTCGGAATCAATGCTCGACCCCAGGCACAACTTCCGCAT
>JAFAUA010000001.1 GCA_019243595.1 Acidimicrobiia bacterium | reverse complement strand
TTCATCTGGTTGGCGATGATCGGCAGACCCATCTCGTTGTTGATCCCCGCGCCGGCAGGGTTCGCCTTGCCCTTGAGAGCCAGCGTCGCCGGGTGGCTCGCATTCGCGGGAAGCGCCGGCACGTAGGTGCCGAGCAGGCCCGTACTGTTGGACGCCGCGCTACCAAAGCCGAGGCTCACGTCCGCCAACTCCGACGTCGGCCCGACGAGGTTGTGGAGCGCGTCCACGTGGACCGCCGTACCGCTCGCATACCCCGTCCAATTGTTGGGGGTTGTGAACGCACCACCGACGGCTGCCTTCGAGGGTGAGTTGGCGCCGGTGAGCATGAACATGCCACCCACCGCGAGCGCCGAGCTGCAGAGAACTGCGACTGCCTTCCGGTTCATCCGATCCTCCCGTGGACCGTTCCATTCGATCCGTTTGTGGAGTTTAAACCACTTTCCGCGCGGAGCCAAGACAAGAGTTACGACGGGCAGTGGCGAAAATCCTTCTTGACCGCCTGAGCAGGGAAAATGCGCCACGTTGCGTCACGGGTCACACCCGCTCCGAGTGGTGTCCCGCGCCCTAAGCGGCCGAGATATACCCAGATCCGGGACGAAAAACCGGAATCGTGACGGTTTCGTCGAGAGCCCGGAAGGTCACCTCAACGGGCATCCCGACGGCGACGTCGTCGATGTCGCAGTCGACCACGTTGGTCATCAGGCGCGGGCCCTCGTCGAGCTCGACGATGGCCGCGACGTACGGCACGCGCTCGTTGAACGGCGGCAGGTCGTTCTTGTGCACGACAGAGAACGTGTAGACGGTGCCGGTCCCCCGCGCCTGCTCCCACGACACGTCGCGACTCCAGCAGTACGGGCAGAACGGGCGCGGGTAGTGGTGGGCGCGACCGCAGGCCGCGCACCGCTTGATCAGGAGTCGCCCCTCGCGCGCCGCGTCCCAGAAGGGCCGGGTGTCGTCGTCGGGGGTTGGCAGATCGAACCGCACGGCGCGGATGGTGCCACGATGGGCGCGTGACGCAAAAGCCAGGGCATCTCCTCGTCGACCAGCTGCGACTCATGGCCGAGCACCATCCCGACGAGATCGGCTTCCACGTCCTCGACGGTGACGCGCTCACGTTCGCCCAGTGGGAAGCGGCGTCGAACCAGTTCGGCCGCACTCTCCAGTCCGCGGGCGTCGACCACGGCGACCGTGTGGCGATCTACATCGCGGCCGACGAGGCCGTGCACTGGGTGACGTCCTACGCAGGCGTGCACAAGGCGGGCGCGGTGGCCGTGCCGCTCAACACGCGGCTGACGCGTCCGGAGCTCGAGGCACTTCTCACCCACGCCGAGGCGAAAGCGATCGTCTTCTCGCCGTCACTGGCGGAGAAGGCGCGACAACTGGCCGACGACGTGCCATCCCTGAAGGTCGTCGTGTCGACGGACGAGCCGCTCGCCGGCGACTCGGGCACGTTCCAGGTTCCGCTCGAGGAGGGCGACCTGGCCGACATCATGTACACGTCAGGGACGACAGGCCTGCCCAAGGGTGTCGCCGTTCGCCACCGCAACATCGCCATGATTCCGAACGCGGTGCCGGAGTGGAACGGGCTGTGGTGGCTGCACGCCAGCCCGCTGTTCACCTTCGCCGGCATCGGCTTCATCTACAACCCCATGAAGATGGGCATGCGCTGTCTGTACATGCCGCGCTTCGACGCCGGCCGCTTCTTGCGCTCGGTTGAAGAGGAGCGGCCGATGGCCGTGTTCATCGTGCCGGCAATGGCGCAGCTGTTGATCGCCGACCCGCACTTCGATGACGCCGACCTGTCGAGCATCGTCTTGTGCTCGCTCGGCAGCGCACCGCTCGCGCCGTCGACGCTGCGGCGCCTGCAGGAGAAGATGCCGGACGCCACGGTCTCCAACGCCTACGGGATGACCGAGGCCGGTCCCGCGTACTGCCTGATGCCGAAGGAAGAGTCGTTCAAGCGCATCGGTTCCGTCGGCCAGCCGATGCCACCGATGGAGGTGCGCGCCGTCGACGAGAACGGCGACACGCTGCCCGCGGGCGATGTCGGCGAGATCCTCATCCGGCTGCCGGGCCGGGAGCGCGAGTACTACAAGGACGAAGAGGCCACTGCCCGAACGTGGGCTGGCGGATGGCTTCACTCCGGCGACCTCGGCTACATCGATGACGACGGCTACCTCTACATCGTCGGACGCCAGAAGGAGGTCATCATCCGCGGCGGCAACAACATCTACGCCACCGATGTCGAGGCCGTCCTGCACGAGCACCCCGACGTCCGCGAGGCGGCCGTGGTCGGGATCCCGCACGAAGTGCTCGGCGAGGACGTGGCCGCCTTCGTCGTCGTGCGGGAGGGCGTCGCGATCGACGCCGACGAGCTGCGCGAGTTCTGCGGCCAGCGCCTGGCCGACTACAAGGTGCCGCGCCAGATCACGATTGTCGACACTTTGCCCCGCAACGCCACGGGCAAGGTTCTGAAGCAGCAGCTGCTAGCCACCTAGGCGCGCTCTCGGTGGACCGTCGGGCGCTCGTCGGCTCGTTGTTCGGTGCGACCGCGGCGTTGTCATATGGCGTCACCGTCGTCATCGGGCGGGAGCTGGCCAAGGCGCGCCTTCCGCCTGCCGACGCCCTCGGTCTGCGATTCGGGATCGCGGGCGTGGCGCTGGTCGCGTTCCTGCTCGTCGCCCGGCGTCCGGTCCTCGCCGAGCCCGGCGAGCGGGTGCGCGTGTTCCTGTTCGGTGCCGTCGGTTACGCCGTCGAGTCGGCGTGCTTCTACTCCGGGCTCGCCCGGGGGACCGCCGCCGCTGTGACCTTGCTCTTCTACTCGTACCCGGCGGTCGTGACCGTCGCCGACCTGATGATCACCCGGCGGCGGCCGGCGCCCCAGCTGATCCTCGCCCTGGTCCTCGCTGCGGGCGGCGCCGGGGTAATCGCCGCCGGGAGCGGCAACGTCGACATCACGGGTGCCGGCATCGTGTTCTCGCTGCTCGCCGCGGCCTCGTTCGCCGTCTACCTGATGGCCGGCGACCGACTGCTGCACCGCACCGACGCCATGCGCATCGCCGCCGGGACCGCCGTGGGCGCGTCGCTGTCACTGCTGACGTTCGCCGTGGCGCGGGGTGAGTTCCGCGTCCCCGCCGATCGGTGGTGGCAGCTGCTGATCTATGGCGGGGCCACGGCGTCGGCCTTTGCCTTCATGTTCGCGGCACTGCGGAGGCTCGGCTCCCAGCGCACGTCGGTGCTGCTCACGCTCGAGGCGGTGTTCGCCATCGTCCTGGCCGCCATCTTCCTCGACGAAGGACTCGGCGCCGCCCAAGCCGGCGGCGGGGCCGCGGTGCTGGCGGCCGCCGTGATCATCAGCCTCACACCGCTGCGCCCGTCGGTCGGGACCGCGGCCGAGGCTCCCTAATTTGGAGGGATGGCTGATCCGCAGGACACCGACACTTCAAATGACGACGTGCTCGTCTACTTCAACCCCAACTGCTCCAAGTGCCGCGGCGCCCGGGACCTGCTCGGCGAGAAGGGTGTCGAGGCGGACTACTTCCGCTACCTCGACGAGGCACCGTCACGCGAGGAACTCGAGCGGGTCATGGGCCTGCTTGGCATCGACGATCCCCGGCAGATGATGCGTATCGGCGAGGACGTCTACAAGGAGCTGGACCTGGCCTCGGCCGATCGGGACGCCCTGCTCGACGCCATGACCACGCACCCGATCCTCATCGAGCGCCCGATCGTCATCAAAGGCGACCGAGCCGTGATCGCCCGACCCCCCGAGAAGCTCCTCGACCTCTTCTAGAGGTTTACCTGTCGGCGAGGACGAGGTCGGCCAGACGCTGGCGCTGCCAGGCCTGCTGGCCGAGGAGGATGTCGTTGGCCTTGGCCCGGCGGAAGAAGAGCTGGGGGTCGGCGTCCCAGGTGAAGCCGACACCGCCGTGGATCTGGATGTCCTCGGCGGTGACGAA
>JAFAUA010000580.1 GCA_019243595.1 Acidimicrobiia bacterium | reverse complement strand
TTGCGGGTGACCTCGATCACCCGGTTGTTGTTCTCATCGGCGATGAGCACGTGGCCGTTGTCCAAGAGCTCGGCGCTGTTGGGGTTGTTCAGCTGGTCGGGACCCGCGCCGGTTACGCCCGTGATCCCGTACTGCCACACGATGCGGTGGTCGGGGGTCACCTCGATCACCCGTTCGTTGGCCTGGTCAGTGATGAGCACGTCGCCGCCGGGCAGCGCCGTTGCTTGCACCGGCGTGTTGAGCTGGTTGGGTCCTGAGCCTCCCACGCCCGCCATGCCGTACTGCCACACGATGGTGCCGGCGCGGTTCACGAGCACGACCCGGTTGTCGGGACAGCCGCTGGGGTCAGCGCACGACGGGTCGGCGCCCGGCGGCGTGCCCGTGCCGGCGATCAGGGTGAGGCTGCCAACGCGCTCAGCGTCGTTGGGCCCGACAATCGAGTGAGGGCCGGCCACTGACGCGCCGTTCCCGAAGTGCCAGACGATGTGATGGCCGGCGTCGACCTCGACGACGCGGTTGTTGAACTGGTCGGCGATCAAGATGTCGCCGGGGGTGCTGAAGCCCATCCGCGAGGCAGGCGCTGACGCCGCAGTCGCAACTGAAGCAGCGCCGAGCGTCGTGGCAGCGGCCCCGGTGGCAATTGCCGCCGTCGCCAGAGTGTGACGGATCGAGTGCGGACGGCGACGGCGTGGCCTGGTCATTGATGACGCTCCTCGGCTTGGTCGAGCGGGACTCACCCAGTTGTACGGACGGGCCCCGCCCAGGGATTGCGCGCCGCGGGCAATCCCAGAGGGCGGCCTGGCCGTATGACCCTGGGACCGCGACCAAATAGGAGGGCCGCTCGTGTCCGTGTCTCCTCTGACCAGCCCTGCTCGGCAACAGCACCCGGCAAAGGCGCCCATGCGCAAGCCACCCGCGCTCGCCGGCGTCGACGTGGATGCCGCGACCGAAGTGCTCATGCGGGGTGGGGTGGCGCTGGGGCTGGCGGCGATCGCCTTGATCCACTTCCTCGACCTGTTCTCCAAGTTCGACGAGACGCCGTATCTGGGTGTCGCCTACCTTGGCTTGATCGCGACCGCCCTGGTGGTGGCCGGACGGCTCGTCGGGGGAGGGGGACGGCGATGGTGGTTGGCAGCGGGGGCGCTCGCCGCCCTCGCGATAGCCGGGTACGTGCTCAGCCGATCGGTCGGGCTGCCGGCGTCCACGGTCGACATCGGCAACTGGGAGGAGCCGCTCGGGCTGGCTTCGCTGTTCGTCGAGGCCGTCGTCGCAGCGTTGAGCATCTACGCCCTCGGCGTCATCGGCAATTCGGCCCCCTCGGCAATGGACGCCGGGACATCAGCCAGATGACGGCAGATCCGATGACAAGTCGTCCGCGTCGTCCGCCGTCGGGCCGCGCCGCCGACGCAGCGACCATGGCGGCGATCGTGGCGGGCGACGAGGTGGCCTTGGCGGTGCTGTTGCACCGGATACGGCCCATCGTCTGCGGGATCGGACAGTCCATCCTGGGAGCGGGCGCGGTCGACGACGTCATGCAGGAGACCTCCCAACGCCTGTGGCTGCACGCGCACCGCTTCGACCCGCGCCGTGGCTCGCTCGACGCCTGGACCGTGACCATCGCACGCAACGCCGCACTGGGATTGCGGCGCCGACAGCGCAGCAGCGATTCGTTGGTCATCGACCCGCCCGACACTGGTGCCGATCCCAGCGAGGAAGTCGAGCGGAGCGCCCTGGACCAACAGGTGCGCGCCGCAGTGCGGGAGCTTCCCGACGGTCGGCGTCGGCCCATCGAGCGGGTGCTCGCCGGCCGCACGCTCGCGCAAGCCGCCGTCGACCTTGGTGTGCCAGAAGGGACGCTCAAGAGCCGCGTTCGCGCCGCCTACGTGGTGCTCCGAGCCGAGCTCACGCCGGTCATCTCCTGATCCAGCGCAGACCCGACAGGTCAGCACTGAAGTACGCGTGGCATCTGCTGACGATGCCGACGGACTCGAGGAGACGGCCGCGTCGTTCCACGGTGCCGTGATCGACAGAACGACTCGCGAAGCGATGGCTTCGTGCGCATGGGGCCGTCGATCATGCGTCTTGAACACCATCCTTCGCGCGCGGCATCGGCACACCGTCAAGAGCGGCGATCGGCGCGGATGTCATGCCGGCCGGACGCCGTGCGTAGGAGCAATCCCCTAACGGCGACCTCTCGGTTGAACGCACGCTCCCCAGACGCCGGCAGTGGGACCGTCTTATCGGCCAGCACGTGATCAGCGCTCGTCGCGCGAGCGCTGCCCGATCGCCCGCTCGGATCGCCGGTCGGTGACGACTGGTGAGTACAGAAGACGCGTCAGCGGCGTCGGTGTTCTGGCGGCGCGCTCTGAACTCGATGACCAAGCGCGCGCCGCCTACCTAGCATCTCGAGGCGGTTGCGGCTCGTTGAGGATCGAGTTGATCACCGAGTCCATGAGTCCGAATCCACACCCATACCCGCGCCCTGCACCATGGCCTGACCGAACCATCCTTCCGAGCCCCTCCCCTGGTGGTCCGCCTTGGATCGGTTCACTGCACGTTCGACCCTGCGCCGTCGCCTCCGCTCCCTCTGCACCCCTCGCCACCGAGACGCACTGAGCATCGGCTGCCGAACTTCAACGACCAAAGCTGGGAAGGACTTGCACCTCTTCGCTGACGAAGTCGTACCGCGAAGATGGGGTGAGCTTCCGCTCACCCCATCTCCCGCGTTCTCAGTGTTGCGGTTTACGGGAAGCTCTGGCCGGTGGCGTTGGTGTCAGCCGAATCGGCGGTGCAGGTGGAGCCGCTGCCGAACGTGGTGCCGGGCGTCGGGCTGGTGCCGGTGGCGACGTCACGGATGAAGTAGCAGTTGCCCGAAGCGGACAGCGCCGCCCCTGACCACTGGTTGGCCTGGGCGTGCACACTCACGACCTTGGAACCGGTGGACGCCGTGCCGTGGGCCACGTACGTCAGGCTGGGCTCGACCGTGGTCAGACCTGTGCTCGAGTCGTCGGCGGCCGCGTAGCTGTTGCTGTCGGTGTACATGGTCTTGGCTGCCGTGAGGGCATTGCGGAGGCTCGACTGAGCCGCACGGTTCTGCGCCCGCTGGCGAGCACCAAGGAACGTCGGGATCGTGATGGCGATCAGGATGGCAATGATCAGTACGACGACCATGAGCTCGATGAGGGTGAAACCCTCTTCGGTGCCCTCACGGCGCCGCTGCATCAGCTTCTGCAGCATTTGGACGGGGTCTCCTTGTGATGGCAATGGATATGCGAGCCCGTGTTCCCGCCCGGAACCTTCTCCAGGCAGCCCGGCTTGCCTTCTCATCGCCGTTGATGAGGGTCGGCCCCGTGGCGTTGCGTCCCCGCCTTCCAG
>JAFAUA010000539.1 GCA_019243595.1 Acidimicrobiia bacterium | reverse complement strand
CGTCACGCTGCGGTTCTTCGGGTCCGTCGAGCTGGAGTCGGCATCGGAAGCGTTGTGCTCGGTTGCCGCCTCATCGACGACCGCCGTGTTGGGGCCGGAGACGGGGCGGTTCGGGAAGCGGATCCTGCATGTGCCGGTGGACGGGTTGGCGGACGTTGCCAAGGCGGTCGTGCGGGCCACCAAGAGCGTGGGCAAGCCGCCCGAGCCGCGCCCCTTCAACGGCCACCTGACGCTGGGACGAGCCCGGGACCGCCGCCGGGGCGTCGATCTCCGGGCGTTGGTGGGCACACCGATCGCCGCCGAGTGGCCGGTGACCGAGGTGTGCCTGGTCGAAAGCCAAATGAGCTCGAAGGGAGCGAGTTACGAGGTGGTCGAGACCCTTTCGCTGTCTGGCGGCCGTACTCTGGAGTGAGGCTTCGACTTCGGGAGTTGCACATGGGATTCACGCTTCGCCGCTCGCTCCCTTCGATCACCGGGCTGCTCGCGCTGCTGCTGATCATCGGCGTGGCGGCCGTCGTCTTCGCCGGGGCACCGGTATGGTTCCCGGCGGCGTTCGCCATCTTCTTCATCGGCTTGCAGTACGCCATCAACCCGCTGATCATCCAGTGGCTGGTCCCGGCGTCGGTGATCGACCACGACGGCACCCGCTATCTCACGGACCACCCGGTCGGTGAACTCGTCGCCCGCCGCTGCCGTGACGCCGGCATCCCCCTGGTGAAGCTCGGCATCGTCGACGACGGGAATCCCAACGCCTTCACGTTCGGGCGCACGCCCAGCGACGCGCGCATGTGGATCACACGCGGTCTGCTGGAGCGGCTCGACGACCGCGAATTGGACGCCGTCGTCAGCCACGAGGTCGGGCACGTCAAGCACTGGGACTTCGCGGTGATGACGCTGGCCGCCGTCGTGCCGATGGTGCTGTACCTGGTGTTCCTCGTCTCGCGCGGGAACCGCCGGGCCGCGTATGTCGCCATCGGTGCGTACGTCGCCTACCTGATCTCATACTTCACGCTTCTCGCGCTGAGCCGGGCGCGCGAGTACGCCGCCGATCACTGGTCGGCCGAGTGCACCCACGACGGCGACGCGTTGGCGTCGGCGCTGGTGAAGATCGCCTACGGCATGGGCCAGGTGCACGCTGAACGGGAGGCACAGGCCAAGGCGTTGGCCAAGTCCGGCCGCCGTAGCTCGGCGCTGGGGCAGAGCTTCCGGAGCCGGTCGATGAATGTCATGGGGATCTTCGACCAGCGCGAGGCCGAAGCCCTGTCGGCTGCCTTCGCGTCGGGGATCGATCCGACGCGCGCCGTCGCCGCCATGCGGTGGGAGCTGGTGAACCCGTGGGGCCGCACGCTCGAGAAGCTGTCGTCCCATCCGCTCGTGGCCCGCCGCATCGCCGCGTTGGAGGACGTGCCGGGCGCCGAGCCCAAGACGTGGAGCACGCTCAAGGCGACGGCGACGGTGTCGCCGGCCGAGCAGGCGTCGTTGTGGTCGTCGTACTGGACGCAGCTCACGATCGCCGTCGCGCCGTGGGCCGTGTTGCTGCTCGCCGTCATCGGCGGCGTCTTGCAGTCGGTGTTCTCGATCGGCTTGGCGGTCGCCGTCTCCGGCGGTCTGTTCCTCTGGAAGCAGCGCATGCGCTACCCGACGACGGCGTTCTCCGCGGTGGATGAAGTCACGTCGCTGCTGGAGCGTGTCGACGCCGGTCCCGTCGCCGGCATCGGCGTCAACGTCAAGGGCAAGATCATCGGCCGCGGGATGCCGGGCTACGTGCTGTCGCCCGACCTCGTCGTGCAGGACTCGTCGGGCTTCGTGCCGCTGCTCTACAGCCAGCCGCTGCCGCTGTGGGGGAGCATCTTCGCCCTGTTCAAGGCCGATAAGTACTTCGGCCAGGAGGTCATGGCCCAGGGCTGGTACCGGCGTCTGCCCGGCCCCGCGGTCGAGCTGCGCAGTGTGATCGCTGCCGACGGCACCCAGACCAAGACGTACACCTGGACGACCCGCTACTTCGCCAGCGGCCTGGTCCTGCTGGTCGGCCTCATCGTGATGGCGGCCGGCCTCGCCGGCGCCTGACCCCACCCGTTCTCGGGACGAGAATCCGAGTTCTCCTCGGGTTTCCGTCATGAGAACGAGAGGAGGGCCTTTGCGGTCCTTGATCGAACGGACGTTCGGAACTACGCTCCTGGAACTACAGCGGCGTAATTGTGTCACACCCCCTTCGTAGGGTTGCAGGCGTCCAGTTCGACACGAGGGAAGGGAGCTCCGCAATGGAGCGGGATCAAGCACTCGACGTGGCCCTTGGCCAGATCGAGAAGCAGTTCGGCAAGGGCTCGATCATGCGGATGGGCGAGCGGCCCGACATGGAAATCGAGACGGTCTCGACCGGGGCCCTCTCCCTCGACATCGCGCTCGGCGTCGGCGGTCTGCCCCGCGGCCGGATCGTGGAGATCTACGGCCCGGAGGCCTCGGGCAAGACGACCCTGGCCATGCACGTGGTCGCCGAGGCCCAGCGCAACGGTGGCATCTGCGCCTACATCGACGCCGAGCACGCCGTCGACCCCGTGTACGCCAAGGCCATCGGCGTCAACGTCGACGACCTGCTGATCTCCCAGCCCGACACGGGCGAGCAGGCGCTCGAGATCGCCGACACGCTGATCCGTTCGGGTGCTCTCGACGTCGTCGTCATCGACTCGGTCGCCGCCCTCACACCGCGCGCCGAGATCGAAGGCGAGATGGGCGACACCCACGTCGGCCTGCAGGCCCGACTCATGTCCCAGGCCTTGCGCAAGCTCACCGCCAACCTCAACCGGACGAACACGATCTGCGTCTTCATCAATCAGCTGCGAGAGAAGATCGGTGTGATGTTCGGCTGCGTACACGGAACCAGCACTGTGACGCTCGCCGACGGAACGAAGGAAGAAATTCGAAAAATCGTTCGTGAACGACGCCAAGTCGAGGTGCTGACCTACGACTTCGACAGTGGAGAAGTCGTCCCTCGCCCAATCGTCAATTGGTTCGACAATGGCCCGACTGACACGTTCTTGAAGTTCCAGGTCCCTCGGGTCGGCCAGAAGGGGTTCTGCGGTTTCGCAGTCACACCGAACCACAAGATCATGACGCCAGGTGGATGGCGGGAGGCTCAAGAGCTGACTGCTGGCGACCGTGTCCTACAGGCCGCCCCGCATTACCTCTCGGATTTCCAGTGGGAAGTGATCCTCGGCGGACTCATGGG
>JAFAUA010000503.1 GCA_019243595.1 Acidimicrobiia bacterium | reverse complement strand
CCACTTCACACCCAGCTCGAGCGACCCTTCGACGGCTTCGAACAGGGCGTCCTCGCCCTTCTTGTGGCCCTCGGTGCGCGCCAGGCCTCGCGCCTCGGCCCAGCGGCCGTTGCCGTCCATCACGCAGCCGATGTGGGTGGGGATCCGCTCGGGGTCGATGCCCTTGATCACGCGGACCCCAGCGCCGCCCGAGCCGCCTCCACGTCTTTGTTCATCTGGGCCACCAGCGCCTCGGTCGATTCGAAGCGCTCCTCCCCGCGAAGACGGCTTACGAACCGAACACTCGCCCGCTCGCCGTACAGATCGCCGCTGAAGTCGAGCAGGTACGCCTCAACCATCAGCGGACCACCCTCGGGATAGAAGGTGGGGCGCCGTCCGATCGAGATGGCGGACGCGTGCGTCGACCCGTCGGGGCGCTCGTACCAACCGGCGTAGATGCCGTCGGCGGGCAGCTGAATCTCGTTGGGCACCGTGACGTTCGCCGTCGGGAAGCCCAGGACGCTCCCGCCGCGGCCATCGCCCCGCTCGACGCCACCGCGCACCTCGTGGGGCCGGCCCAGGAGCCGCCCGGCGACGACCACGTCGCCCTCCGAGAGGGCGCGGCGGATGGCGGTCGACGACACCGGACCCTCGAACCCCGGGATCGGTATGAGCGTCATGCCCTCGACCTCGAAGCCGAGGTCCGGGCCCATCTTGCGGAGAAGCTCGACGTTGCCGCCTCGCTTGCGACCGAAGTGGAAGTCCTCGCCGACGACGATCAGACGGGCATGCAGGCAGCCGACGAGGACCTCGTTGACGAAGTCCTCCGCCGACTCGTGCGACCGCTCCTCGTCGAAGTGGATGACGAGCGTGTAGTCGAGCCCTGCGGCGGCCAGCAGCTCGAGCTTCTGGTCGAGATCGGTGAGCAGCTTGGGCGCCGATTCGGGACGGACCACAGCAGCCGGATGACGGTCGAAGGTCACAAGCGCCGTCGGCACGCCCAACGTCGACGCGCGCGAGCGCACCTGTTCGATCACGGCTCGATGGCCCAGGTGTACGCCGTCGTAGGCGCCGATCGTCACCGCCGATCCCGCGACAAGCTCCGGGCACGTCGCCATGTCGCGGAGCACCTCCATCAAGCGGAGGCTATGACGACGGCCGGCTTCACTCGGGCCTCGTCGTAGGTCTCGTAGACCGCCAGCAAGGCCCCTTCGACGTCGACGACGGCCCACGGTCCTTCGCCCTCGACACCGAGCACCGAGGCCTCGAGGACCTTGCCATGGCGAACACTCTCGGCCACTGTCGGCGCAGCCGTCACAACCGCGTAGCCCCGCATGGCTTCCGAGGGTGAGAGAACGGCGTCGGGACCGAGCGCCTCGACCGGCC
This sequence comes from Acidimicrobiia bacterium, assembly GCA_019243595.1. GTDB lineage: Bacteria > Actinomycetota > Acidimicrobiia > Acidimicrobiales > AC-14 > CADDZP01. The sequence goes on along the minus strand of JAFAUA010000503.1, from coordinate 4,211 downwards.
TCGCCTCGGCCACCGGAAACCGCCCGATCGCCGTGCGCCGCAGTTTCCGCAGATGGGCGCCGCCGCCGAGAGCGTGGCCGAGGTCGGCGGCCAGCGTGCGGACGTACGTGCCGGCCGAGCACGTCACCTCGATGGTGAAGACGCCGGGGTCGGCCGCGTCCGACACCGAAAGGCTGTACACGGTCACCGTGCGGGCCTCTCGCTCGACCTCCTCGCCGGCGCGAGCCAGCTCGTGCAAGCGCCGCCCGCCGACCTTGACCGCCGAGACCATCGGCGGCACCTGCTCGATATCGCCGACGAAGCGCTCCGCAGCCGTTCGCACGTCGCCGAGCGACGCCCCACTCATGTCGTGGGTCGCCGTCACCTCACCCTCGTCGTCGAGCGTCGACGTCTCGGTGCCCAGGACGACCTCGCCCACGTACGTCTTCGGGTGAGCCCCCGGGTACCGCAGCAGCCGCGTCACCCGCCCCAGGCCGACGAGCAGGACACCCGTCGCGCCCGGGTCCAGCGTGCCCGCGTGCCCGACGCGCTTCTGCCCGAAGATCCCCCGGCACTTGGCCACGACGTCGTGGGACGTCCACCCCGCCGCCTTGTCGACGACGACCAACCCGTCGATCAAGGACTAACGGACGGGGATCTGGGCCTTGATGTCGGCCAGGACCTGGGAGATGGGCCGGGCATCGCTGAAGCCGGCCGCTGCCCGGTGGCCCCCGCCGCCGAACTTCATGGCGATGGCCGACACGTCGAAGTCGGTGACCGAACGCAGCGACACCTTCGTGCCCTCGGACGATTCCTTCAGGACGCACGACACGTCGGCCTCGGCCGTGCGTCGCACCAGGTCGATGAGGCCCTCGGCTTCGTCCATCTCGACCCCGAAGCGCTCGAGGTCGTTGGCGGTGATCCATGTGGCGACGAACCGGCGCTGCTGGTCGAGCTCGGCGCGCTGCAACGCGGTCGCAACCAGTTGCAGATACGAGAAGCGGTGCTCCTCGAACAGTTGCCGCGACATGTCGGCAATCGGCAGGTCGAACCGAGAGAGCTCGGTGGCCATCTCCAGCACCTCGGGCGACGTGTTCGAGTACTGGAAGCGTCCGGTGTCGGTGACGATGCCGGTGTAGAGGCAGATGGCGACGTCGCGCGTCAATGGCCAGCCCAGGCGACGAGCCAGGCGGTACACCATCACTGCCGACGCCGCCGCGTCGGCGTCCAGCAGGTTGACCGTGCCGTAGCTCTCGTTGGTGACGTGATGGTCAACGACGATCAGCTCGCCTGCCTCTCGCGCCGGCTCGGCCAGCTCGTTGAGTCGGTCGAGCGAGCCGCAGTCGAACGTGACCATCACCGGTGGCGCCTGGGGGAAATCCGCCGGCTTGGTGACCAGGTCGAGCCCCGGCAGGTAGGTGTAGTGCGGAGCGACGACGAACGGCTCGGGCCAGGACGCCACCGAGTCCTTGTCTTGGGAGCGGCAGAGCAGGTGCATCGCCAGCATGGAGCCGAGGGCGTCGCCATCGGGGGTGACGTGGCACGCCAGGGCGACGAGCGGCGACCGCTCGATCACCTCCGCGGTCCGCTCCAGCGCGTCCATCAGTCCCTATCTTCCTCCAGGCCGCGCAGGATGTCCTCGACCCGTTGGCCGGTTTCTACTGCCGGGTCGGCGCGGAACCGCAATTCCGGTGTCCGCTTCATCCGCATCTGGCGGCCTATGGCCCCCTGGAGGCGTACGCGGTGTTGGCCCAGCGCCTCCTGCGTCTCGGACGAGAGCGACGACAGCCACACCGTTGCGTGCCGCAGATCCGGATCCACCTCCACCCCCGTCACCGTCATCATCCCGAGCCTGTCGTCGTCGATGCGCTCCAGCTCATCCGCAACAACTTCCTGTACCACGTGATTGACCCGCGCGGTGCGCGGATACCGACGCGGCGACGACTCACGCATCGAGGAACTCCGACGTGGCCTCGAGGACCTCCACTTCGGGGAAGGACCACACGAACCTCTCCACGGATTGCAGGACTTCTGTGACGTGACTCGAACTTCCGGCAACCGCTGCGAACCCCAGCTCGGCTCGCTGCCATTTTTCCTGATACCCAACTTCGGCGGCGGCAACCTGATATCGGCGGCGGGCACCTTCGAGAATCGGCTTGATGAGGGCCCGCTTCTCCTTGAGGGAGTGGCAGGCAGGAAGAAACAGGGCGACGTGGAGGGTCCCTACGTCCGTGGAATCTCCCGTTCCTCATAGGTCTCGATGACGTCGCCCGGCTTCAGATCCTGGAAGTCGGAGAGCCCGATGCCGCACTCGTAACCGGCCTGCACCTCGCGCACGTCGTCCTTGAAGCGCTTGAGCGAAGAGATGGCACCCGTCCAGATGACGACGCCCTCGCGGAGGAACCGCACCTTCGATCCACGCGTGATGACCCCGTTGCGGACGTAGCAACCGGCCACCGAACCGATGCGCGGGACGCGGAACACCTCGCGCACTTCGGCGTCGCCGGTGACGACTTCTTCGAACTCGGGCTTGAGCATGCCCACCATGGCCGCCTCGATGTCCTCGAGGACCTGGTAGATGACCTGGTAGGTGCGGATCTCGACGCCCTCCGACTCGGCCAGCTCGCGGGCCTTGCGGTCGGGACGGACGTTGAAGCCGATAATCGTGGCGCTCGACGCAGCACCGAGCTGGACGTCGTTCTCGGTAATGCCACCGACGCCCCGGTGGACGAACGAGAGCTTCACGTCGTCGCGCTCCAGCTTGCGCAAGCTCTCGGTGAGGGCCTCGAGCGAGCCCTGGACGTCGGCCTTCAGGATCAAGCTCAGCGTCGCCGCCTCGCCGCGCTGGATGGCCTCGAAGATGTCCTCGAGCTTGGCGCCACCACCGCCCGCGAGAGCCGACACCGGCCGCAGACCCGCCGACCGGAAGCGCTGGCCGCGGGCTTCGGCAACCGTGCGCGCCGTCTTGTCGTCGGGCGCCACTCGGAAGTCGTCGCCCGCGTTGGGCACGTCGGAGAGCCCCAACACCTGCACCGGCGTCGAGGGCGGCGCCTCCTTGACGTTCTCGCCCTTGTCATCGATCAGGGCGCGGACACGACCCCACGCGGCGCCGGCGACGATCGGATCGCTGACTCGCAGCGTGCCCTTCTCGACGAGGACTGTGGCCACGGGGCCGCGGCCGACATCGAGATTGGCCTCGAGAACGACCCCGCGCGCCCGTCCCTCCGGACTGGCTTGCAGCTCTTCGACGTCGGCGACGAGCAGCAGCTGCTCGAGGAGGTCGTCGATACCGATCGACTGCAGCGCCGACACCTCGACGGTGATCGTGTCGCCGCCCCACTGCTCGGGCACCAGACCCTGCTCTGACAGTTGCTGCAACACGCGGTTGGGGTCGGCGTTGTCGCGGTCGATCTTGTTGACGGCGACGACAATCGGCACCTCGGCCGCCTTGGCGTGGTTGATGGCCTCGATCGTCTGAGGCATGACGCCGTCGTCGGCGGCAACCACGAGCACGGCGATGTCGGTGGCTTCCGCGCCCCGAGCGCGCATGGCGGTGAACGCCTCGTGGCCCGGCGTGTCGATGAACGTGATCTCGCGCCCGTCCTTGTCGACCTGATAGGCGCCGATGTGCTGGGTGATGCCACCGGCCTCGCCCGCGACGACGTTGGTCTCCCGGATCCGGTCGAGGAGGAGGGTCTTGCCGTGGTCGACGTGGCCCATGACCGTGATGACCGGCGGCCTCGGACGCAGGTCCTCTTCGTTCTCGTCGTCGTCGGCGAGCATGGCCTGGAGCTCGACCTCTTGCTCCTGGCCGGGATCGACGAGGAGGATCTCGGCGCCGATGTCGTCGGCGAACAGCTCGATCATCTCGTCGGCCAGCGACTGGGTCGCGGTGACCATCTCGCCCTGCTGCAAGAGGAACAGGACGACGTCGGCCGCCGTGCGGTTCAGCTTGGGGCCGACATCCTGGGCGGTCGAGCCGCGCTCGATGACGATCTCGCCCTCGGGGACGGGAGCGTCCGAGCGCGAGTAGCTCGTCGCCTGGGTGGGCTCGATCTCCTCGAGACGACGCCGACGGCGCCGGCGCGCTGGGCGCGGGCGCGGCCCACCGGGGCGGCCGCGACCGCCAGGGCCGCCACCGGGCCCACCGGGACGGCCGGCAAAGCCGCCGGGCCCACCGCCGGGACCACCGGGACGGCCGGCGAAGCCACCCGGCCCGCCACTGCCACCAC
>JAFAUA010000444.1 GCA_019243595.1 Acidimicrobiia bacterium | reverse complement strand
GATGGCACGTCCCTCGACTACGCGACGCGCCTGCAGCAGCTCTTCCCGGGCTCGCACCCGTCGATCGACGGCATCCGCGGCTACGTCACCGGCTGGCTGATCGCCAACATCCTGCACCGGGCGCCGGACGCGTCGTCGGTCGCCGTGCGCAAGGTGCTCGAGGGCGACCTTCGCTCGTTCGTCTTCGGCCCCACCCGGCTCGGTTGGCACGGCGAGCGGGGAGGCGCCCAGACGGTCGCCTTCTTCCAGACCGTCTTCACCAACCCGCTCGCCCTGGCCGGCCTCCCCGGCCAGGTCGGGCACGCCGGGGTCTTTCTGGGGCAGGGTTCGTTCGTGCAGGTGACGCCCTGGAGCGGTACCCCGTGAGGAAGCACCCGATGACGACCTTGCTGTGCGTGGTCGTGGGTTGTGCGCTGACCGCGTGCAGCGGTGGCTCCTCACCCAAGGTGACCGCACCGAAGACGCCGGCGCTCACGACTGCCCAGGTCCGTGCGATGGTCGAGGATTACGAAGGCCGGCTCCAGGCCGCCTACGCCGCAGGCGACGCTTCCCACCTCGCCGACTTCCTGGCCGGACCCCAGCTCCAGGGCAACACGGCGACCATCAACATCCTCAATGGTCGCCACCAGCACAACGTCTTCCACCTGCACGTCGACAACGTCTCGGTCACGACCCAGGCCGACGACCGGATCGTGGCGGCCGTGCAGGACCACACGACCGACAATGCCTTCGTCGACACCGCGTCCGGCCAGACGCTGAACGGTGGCCTGCCCGGGCCAGAGGCGCAGTCGTTCGTGCTGTTCTTCGATCGCAACCCCCATGACGGACGCTGGTACTGGACCGGGGCGCAGAAGCAATAGCCATCGCCCTCCTGACCAGCATCTTTGCTTGAGGCCGGCCCCATTTCGGCCGATGGAGTAGTCATGCCGAGCTTGGGGGGCGGAAGCCCTCTCGCGCAGTTGGCCGTGCGACGGTCCCAGCGCGCCCACCGCATCGGACGAACCGCGTCCGTGCTGCGTCCCCCGAAGCCGCTTCTCGAGCGGGTGCGCTGGACGTTCCTCATGTTCTCGCTGATCAGCGGCTGCCTCCTGCTGATCGCCATCTTCTCGAACCACACGACCAGCGTCGCTGTACAGGCGACGGGCATCCTCGCACTCGCCGGCCTGTCCTGGCTCTGGGTCGAGGAGTACCGACGCTCGTTGTCGGCCAAGTGGGACCTGGTGGAAGCGGCCGGCCTGATCGCCGCGGCCCTCGCCGTTGGCAACCCGTTGTTCATGCTGCTGCTGCTGTACGGCCGCGTCAGCTTCCGCACGTTCTCGCCCTCGGTTCGCGACGCGGTCACCGCCGGCGTCGTGTTCTTCTTCGCCTTCTTCGCGCCGGTGCTGATCCTCGACGCGTCGGGTTTGCAGCTCGTCTTCCTGGCGTCGGGCTTCCCGCTGTGCGTCGTGATCATGAACACGCTCCACCAGACCCTCGATCGGCTCGAGCGGTCCGTCGAGCGTGAGCAGATCCTGCGTGTGGCAGGCGCGGCCCTGGTCTCGGCGACAGACCGGGCCGACATCTACGAACCGTCGCTGCTGGCCGCTGTCTCGCTGCTCGACGACAGCGCGTCGGGCGCCGCCACCGTCGCCATCGCCGATGAGAGCGGCGCGCTGGTCGCGGTGACGAGCGCTGACGGCCATCCGCTCCCGGACGGGACGCTCAACGACCTCCTCCCGACGCTCGTGGCGGCCGGCCTCACCAACGGCGAGCCGTTCGCGGTCGAGACCGCCCAACTGGCGGGCCTGGCGGACGCTCTCGGCTTCAGAGACGGTCCGCAGGTCGCCGTCATTCCTGTGCTTCTGCGCAAGCGGGTAGGCGGGGCGATCTTCGCCGAGCTGTCGGCGCCCCTGGCACCGGATGCCGTGCGCTCGTTGCAGGCGGTGGGGACGCAGCTCGGCCTGGCGATCGAGCGGGCCAACCTGACCGACGAGCTGCACGAGCAGCGCAGCGAGGACCGCTTCCGCTCGCTCGTGCAGAGCTCGTGGGACGTCATCGCCATCACCGACGCCGACTCAACCATCCGGTACGTCAGTCCCTCGGTCACGCGCGTTCTTGGCTTCGAGCCCTCGGTACTCGTCGGCCGCGGCCTGCGCGAGTTCATCCACCCCGACGACCGCGCTGCGGCCGCCAAGGCCCGGACCGAGACGCTGGCCATGGGCCGGCCGTCGGTGAGCGACTGCCGCGTGCAGCACCGCGACGAGTCGTGGCGCCACATGGAGGTGACGACGACCAACCTCCTGCGCGACGAGAACGTCGGCGGGATCGTCGTCAACCTCCACGACGTCACCGACCGTCGCAAGCTCGAACAGGAACTCCGTCACCAGGCGTTCCACGATCCGCTGACGAGACTCGCCAACCGGGCCCTCTTCCACGACCGGATCGGTCACGCCCTGGCACGCGCCGCCCGTCAGGGCGAACCGGTGACGGTGCTGTTCCTCGACATCGACGACTTCAAGATGGTCAACGACAGCCTCGGCCACATCGCCGGCGACACGCTGTTGAAGGCGGTGTCCGAGCGTCTGGCCTCGTGCATCCGGCCGAGCGACACCGCGGCCCGCTTCGGTGGCGACGAGTTCGCCGTGCTTCTCGAAGACACGCCACTCGAGGGGGCGTGCCTTGTGGCGAACAAGGTGTTGCAGGCCATGCGCGCCCCCTTCGTCGTCCAGGACCGCGAGATGTACGTGAGCGCCAGCATCGGTGTGGCTCCGGCCAGTGTCGACAGCACCGACCCCGGTGACCTCCTGCGCGACGCGGACGTCGCCATGTACGCCGCAAAGTCCGAGGGCAAGGCCTGCTACAGCGTGTACGAGCCGAGCATGCACGCCAAGGTCGTACAGCGCGTCGAGGTCACCGCCGACCTGCAGCGGGCGCTCGAGCGCGACGAGCTCGTGGTGCACTACCAACCGATCGTCGACCTGGCGACCGAAGAGATTCGCGCCGTCGAGGCGCTCGTGCGGTGGCGTCACCCCGAGCGAGGGATGGTGCCCCCGCTCGAGTTCATCCCCGTCGCCGAGGAGACCGGGCTGATCGTCCCCATCGGCCGCTGGGTGCTCGAGCGGGCCTGCCGCGACATGGCGGAATGGCGCGCGCGACACCCCGAGCGGTCGCTGTACGCCCACGTGAACGTGTCGGTGAACCAGATGCACAGCGTCCTCGAAGACACCCGGCGGTCGTTGGCGACAACGGGCGCCAAGCCGGAGTCGATCGTGCTCGAGGTCACCGAGAGCGTCATGGTCCACGACACCGACCTCGTCGTAGCCACCCTGCGGGACCTCAGAGCGCTCGGCGTGCGGATCTCCCTCGACGACTTCGGCACCGGGTACTCGTCGCTGAGCTATCTCAAGCGCCTCCCGATCGACCTCCTCAAGATCGACAAGGCGTTCGTGCACGGCATCGCCGGTGACGCCGAGGAGTCGAGCCTGGGGCGCGCCGTCGTCCACATCGCCAAGACCCTCGACCTGGAGACGGCGGCCGAGGGCATCGAGACCGAGGAGGAGCTGGCGGCGCTCAAGTCGCTCGGCTGCGGGTTCGGTCAGGGATTCCTGTTCTCCAAACCGCTCCCGTTCGACGAGCTCGAGGCGCTGATCACGCCCTCGGCGCCGGACCAGGATCGGGCCGCAGCAGCGCTCCGGTAGGGTTTCCAGGCCCCTCGCAGGGCTTCCACAGTCTGGTCCTGTGGTGCAGTTTGGAGTGCACGCCGGCCTGTCAAGCCGGAGGTCGCGGGTTCAAATCCCGTCAGGACCGCTCCCGAAAGGGAACGCCGTACATTTGTACGGCCACGGTCGGGTAGCTCAGTCGGTAGAGCACGCGCCTGAAAAGCGCGGGGTCGCCGGATCGACGCCGGCCCCGACCACATGAAGCGACAGCGCCGGCCACCACGGCCGGCGCTTTGCTTTGCGCGCGCGAACATTCATTCGTGCTGGGACTTCGGAGAAAGAGAAAAGACGACGTCGACGCCCAGGTGGTCCTCGAGAACCTCCAACGGCTCGAGGCCGTCAACGCCACACACCTGATCGGCTCCGAGCCTCGCCCGGAGTTCGACGACCTCGCCGAGAAGGCGTCAGACGCGTTGCGTGCGCCGATGGCATTCCTGTCGATCGTCACCGCAGACCGGACCCACCTGGTCGGTGCGGCCGGCCTCGATGGCGAGCTCGAGGAAGTACGGCAAGTGGCGTGCGAAGAGTCCTATTGCCAGCACGTGGTCGCCTTCGACGACGTTCTCGTCGTCGACAACGCACTCGCCGACTCGCTCGTCGCCGATCATCCGGCGACGGCCGATGGTGTCCGCGCCTACCTCGGTGTCCCCATCAGGAAGAACGGGCACACGATCGGCTCCTTCTGTGTCGTCGACCGAAAGCCGCGTCGCTGGACCGACCGCAATCTGGCCACGCTGGAGGCCCTCGCCGCCCAGGTCACCGAAGCGATCGGCTGACGGCGCCCGCCGAGCCGCGTCAGTCCGGGGACTTCGACGTCTTGTTGCCGAGGAGGACGGCGATGCGCTGTCGGGTCACGCCGAGGAGGCGGCCGAGCTGGGCCATCGTCATGCCCTCCTCGTACAGGGCGCGGGCCTGGCTGCGGCGCAGCTTGCTCAGAGCCTCGTACAGCTCCTTGAAAGGCCCCGAAGAGAAGTCGACGAAGAGCTTCTCGGCCTCGGCGATCTGGCGATAGTCCGCTCCCGTCTCGCGCATTCCCGCGGCCCGGTCGAACGCCTCGAGGATCTCGGTCGTATGGTGCGAGAAGCGCCGGAGCGCGCCGACCGCCGCACCCATGGCTTCGAGTACGGCGTCATCGGGGGTAGCGGGCTGGTGCGGCGGAGAGTTCATGGGGGCGTCGTCGATCGGCAGGCGGAACTGCGGGACGTCAGAGTTTTATACCAAGATCCTGACCCAGCGAAAACCTGGCGCCGTCGTGTACCGTCCGTTTGTGCGTGAGCAACTGGCTGACGGAACGCTGGTCACGGAAGTTCGCCGCCTGATCGAGACGGGTGCCACTGAGCGCCTGCGCTGGATCCGAGCAAATACCAAGGCCGCCATGACAGCGACCGGGCAGGATGCGGTGACGATCTCGGCGCTCACCGGAGTTGCAGTGGGCACCGTAAAGGGCTTCCTCGGCAACACCGACACGTCGATCAAGAACGTGCTGATGATCGCCGTGGCTCTCGGACTCACGGTCGCCGATCTCGAGCGGCCGCCGAAGGAGTTCGCCAAGCAGCTGGCCAATCGCCACGCCACCACGCAACCAACGCTCCACGACTGACGCTCCACTACTGAATTGACTGCCGCCCACCTCGGCGGGCCGGGGTTCAGCGGGGCCAGGGCCGCCGAAACGGTCGCCCTGACCGCCGAATCGCTGCTCGCCTTCGAGAACGCCGCCCTCCCGCTCGCCGTCTGCAACCCGGGCGGGCGCATCGTGATCTGCAACCGGGCCCTGCGGACGCTGCTCGGCTACGAGCTCGACGAGCTCCTGGGCATGCCCATCGCCGAGGTGGTCGAAGTCGCCCCCGACGCCCTGTACAAGACGTGGGACGACCGCCTCGACGCCGGCGCCCTGGACATCACGCCCGAGCGGCCCTACACCCTCTGGCGCAGGGACGGGTCGGCGGTCAACGTGCGCGCCTCGAGCTCACTCGTGCACGACAACGAGGGCAACGTCCGCTACGTGATCGCCCGGGCCGTCGTCGACCCCAACCGGTAGCCCCGCAGAATCTGGGGGCTGAAAGCGAAACGGGCCCCCTGGGGGGCCCGTTCGTCACATGATCTCTGAGTGCTCCGCCTGCTCGAGGTACTGCCGCACCTCGCTGGCCCGGAAGCGCCGGTGGCCTCCCAGGGTGCGGATGGCGGTGATCTTGCCCGAGCGTGCCCAACGGGTGACCGTCTTGGGGTTCACGCGGAACAGAGCTGCCACTTCCGATGGCGTGAGGAGTGCGTCTGGAGTCTGGTGCTCGTCCATGGTTGCCCTTCGTGTCCGATTGGTACACCGAACATACGACGGGACCGGATTGTCAGTCGATAGCCCGGCGTGACCATTTCAGAGCCCCCGATCGGACTAGTCATTTGTCCACTTTGGGCGGGAAGTACGGTTCCGCAATACCTGATTCGCGCCGGTTCCCGTTACTTGTGGGCGGCGGTACCCTCAGCTTGAGGTGAACACCTTCGACCGCGTCGAGGCGGGGGACCACGAGCAGGTGGTCTTCTGCCACGATCGGGCGACGGGCCTGCGGGCGGTCATCGCCATCCACTCCACGGCCCTGGGACCCTCCCTGGGCGGGACCCGCTTCTACCCCTACCCCTCCACCGAGGCCGCCGTGGCCGACGTCCTGCGCCTGGCCGAGGGGATGACCTACAAGGCGGCCGTCGCCGGGCTCGACCAGGGTGGCGGCAAGGCCGTGATCATCGGCGACCCGAGCCGTGACCGCACCGAGGACCTCGTGCTCGCCTACGGCCGGTTCGTCGACACCCTCTCCGGCCGGTACATCACGGCCGAGGACGTCGGCACCACCCAGGCCGACATGGACCTGATCGCCAGGGTCACCCCCTACGTGACCGGCACCAGCGACGGCTCGGGCGACCCGTCAGCCGCCACCGCCCTGGGTCTGGTCTGGGCGATGAAGGCTCTGTTCTTTCTGTCTTCAGGTGCCGATGACCTGGGTGGCGCCCATGTGGTGGTGGCCGGTGTCGGCAAGGTCGGCAGCTACCTGGTGGGCAATCTGGTGAACGAGGGAGTGCGAGTCACGATCGCGGACGTCAGCGAACAGGCAGTCGAGCGGGTCCGCTCGCAGCACGGCTCGGCGATCGCGGTCGCCGGCCCGGAGGACGCCCACCGCATCGCGTGCGACATCTACTCGCCGTGCGGCCTCGGCGGCATCCTCAGTGCCCAGACGATCCCCGAGCTCCGGTGCTGGGCGGTCGTCGGGGCGGCCAACAACCAGCTGGCGTCGCCAGAGGACGGCGCCGCCCTCGCCGACGCCGGCATCCTCTACGCACCCGACTTCGTCGTGAACGCCGGCGGCATCATCAACATCGCCGCCGAGCGGACCCCGGGCGGCTACGACCGCGAGCACGCGTACGCCGACGTCCACCGGGTCTACGACACCACGCTGCAGGTGTTCGACACCGCCAAGCGCGACGGGATCACGCCCGTTGACGCAGCCCACTCTCTCGCCCGCCGCCGTCTGGCGGCGGGCGTCCACCAGATCCGCAACTTCCCGTGATTGCATCGATGTAGCGAGTAGGAGGCACGGCCGTGGCCAAGGTTCTCGACAAGCACGAGGAGGACCTGTCCTCCCTACATCTGCACGACCGGCACACGATCCTGGGCCTTACCGACGACGACCTCGTCGGCATGTACCGCGCCATTCTCCTCGCCCGCCGCCTCGACCAGAAGATCTGGGGCCTCAACCGCATGGGCAAGGCGGCCTTCGTCGTGAGCTGCCAGGGCCACGAGGGCGCGCAGGTCGGGTCGGCGTGGGCGATCAACAAGGGCGTCGACGTCGTGCTCCCCTACTACCGCGACACCGGTGTCGTACTGACCCTCGGGATGACGCCCTACGACGTGCTGCTCGGCGTGTTCGCCCGGCCGTCGGACCCGAGCTCAGGCGGGCGGCAGATGCCGAGTCACTGGGGCAACAAGGCTCTGAACATCATCACCGGGTCCTCGCCGATCGCCACCCACATCCCTCACGCCGCCGGGTTCGCGCTGTCGTCGATGATGGCCGAGGACGGCGGGGTGGCCATCGCCTACTTCGGCGACGGCGCGGCGTCGAAGGGCGACTTCCACGAGTCCCTGAACTTCGCCGGCATCCACCGCGTGCCGATGGTGCTCATCTGCGAGAACAACGGCTACGCCATCTCGGTGCCGCTCTCGAAGGAGTCGGCGGTCGAGAACATCGCCCAGCACGCCCACTCCTACGGCATCCCGGGCGTGATCGTCGACGGCAACGACCCCCTCGACGTGTACGCGGCGACGCACGCGGCGCTCACGAGAGCGCGCCACGGCGAGGGCCCCACGCTCATCGAGTGCAAGACGTACCGGTACCTGGCTCACACGTCCGACGACGACGACCGCAGCTACCGCACAGCGCAGGAAGTGGAGGCCTGGCGCAAGAAGGATCCGCTGCAGCGGATGAAGCAGTACGTCATCGAGCAGCGGCTTCTGTCAGAGCGCGAGGAGGAGGAGCTCGAGGCCGAGATCAAAGCCGAGATCGACGATGCCGCCCGCGCCGCCGAGGCCGCGGCGCTCGCGACCGGCGAGGAGGCGTTCACGAAGGTGTTCGCCCGGCCGCTACGACCCGTCCCGGGGGTTCCTCCCGGATTGGGTGACCGGCCGGAGCTGCGCGTGGCGCCCGCGCCACCGGAGGGCGGGGTCGAGAAGAACGTCATCGAGACCGTGCGCGACACGCTGGCCGAGCTCATGCTCGCCAACGAGCGGGTGATGGTCCTCGGCGAGGACGTCGGGCCGCGCGGTGGCGTGTTCAAGGCGACCGAGGGTCTGTACGGCCGCTTCGGCGAGCCTCGCATCCTCGACACGCCGCTGGCCGAGTCGAGCATCGTCGGTGTGGCGATCGGCCTGGCATTGGCGGGGCGCCGGCCGATCGCCGAGATCCAGTTCGCCGACTTCATCCACTCGGCGTTCGACCAGTTGGTCAGCGAGGCGGCCAGGATCCACTACCGCTCCAACGGCGATTTCTCGGTGCCGCTCGTGGTGCGCTCGCCCTGGGGCGGCGGCGTGCACGGGGCGCTCTATCACTCGCAGGCGATCGAGGCGTTCTACGC
>JAFAUA010000215.1 GCA_019243595.1 Acidimicrobiia bacterium | reverse complement strand
CGTCGAGCCTCGAGGAGACGGTCTTCCGCAACAACCTGGAGGCGGCCGAGGAGATCGCCCGGCAGCTCCGGTTGCGGGACATCGGCGGCATCATCGTCATCGACTTCATCGACATGGAGATCAAGAAGAACCGAGACGAGGTGTTGCGGACCTTCAAGGCGGCCCTGGCCCGGGACAAGACCCGCACCCAGGTCTTCGAGATCTCCGAGCTGGGCCTCGTGGAGATGACCCGCAAGCGGGTGTCTGAGGGCCTGGTGGAGTCGTTCTCGTTGGAGTGCCCCGAGTGCAACGGCCGGGGCATCATCCTCGACGAGAGCCTCCTGGAGTAGCGGTTTCGCTCGCTCCGATAGCCTGAACCCCATATGTACGCAGTCATCCGCACGGGCGGCAAGCAGACGCGCGTCGAGCAGGGCCAGCGCGTCGATGTCGAGCTCCTGGGCAAGGCCGAGGGCGACGAGGTCGACTTCACCCCTGTGCTCGTCGTCGACGGCGACACGGTCGTGGCCGCCGCATCCGACCTGGCGTCGGCGAAGGTGACGGCCCGGGTGGTCGGCGAGACAAAGGGCCCCAAGATCCGCGGCTTCACCTACAAGAACAAGACCAACAACCGTCGTCGGTGGGGCCACCGCCAGCACTACAACACGATCGAGATCACGGGGATCACCAAATGAGCAAGACCAAGGGTGGCGGTTCCACTCGCAACGGGCGCGACTCTCAGGCCCAGCGCCTCGGCGTGAAGGTCTTCGACGGCGGCCAGGTCCACGCCGGCGCCATCATCGTCCGCCAGCGCGGCACGCGGATCCACCCGGGCCAGAACGTCGGCATCGGCGGCGACGACACCCTGTTCGCCCTGACCTCCGGCAAGGTCAAGTTCGGCTCCCGCAAGGGCCGCAAGCTCGTCGACGTCCTCGAGGGCTAAAGCCCGTTCTTGCGCTGGATAACCGGGATATAGCCGGTTATCCACCCCGAGAACGGAGTGGTGCGGCCCTTAGGCTGAAGTTATGGCTTCCGGGTTCGTCGACGAGGCGCAGCTGCACGTGCGCGCCGGCGACGGGGGAGCCGGGTCGGTCTCGTTTCGGCGGGAGTCGCACGTCCCGCGCGGCGGGCCCGACGGGGGCGACGGCGGCAAGGGGGGCGACGTGTGGCTGGTCGCCGACCGCAACGTGGCCTCGCTGCTCGGCTTCCGCGACCACCCGCACCGGCGGGCGACCAACGGTGTCCACGGCCAGGGCGGCGCGCGCCACGGATCGAACGGCGCCGACCTGCGCGTCCCCGTGCCCGAGGGCACGACCGTGAAAGAGAAGGACGGCACGGTCATCGCCGATCTCGTTCACGAGGGCGACACCTGGCTGGCGGCTCGCGGCGGTCGAGGCGGCCGCGGCAACGCGCGCTTCCTGACCAACCGCCGGAGGGCGCCGTCGTTCGCCGAGCAGGGCGAGCCTGGCGAGGAGCGCTGGCTCGACATGGAGCTGCGGTTGATGGCCGACGTCGCCCTGGTCGGTCTGCCCAACGCCGGCAAGAGCACCCTGATCTCGCGCATCTCGGCGGCCAAGCCCAAGATCGCCGACTACCCGTTCACCACACTCCAGCCCCACCTCGGCGTGGTGCGCTTCGACGACGCCGAGATCGTCGTCGCCGACATCCCCGGCCTCATCGAGGGCGCCGCCGAGGGCCGCGGCCTGGGCCACCAGTTCCTGCGCCACGTCGAGCGCGCTCGCGCGTTGGTGGTCCTCGTCGACCTGGCCAGCGTCGAGGAGATTCCGCCCGAAGAACAGGAGCGCGTCCTTCTCGACGAGCTGCGCCGCTACAAGCCCGAGCTACTCGAGCGCCCGCGGATCACGGTCGGGGCCAAGGCCGATGTTGCCGTGCTGCCGTGGGATGGGGAACGGATCTCGGCGGTGACGGGCGCAGGTGTCCAGCCCCTCGTCGGCCGCCTCGTCCAGCTGGTCGCCGAGGCGCGCGCCGCGGAGCCGGTCGCCGAGTCCTTCGTGCTCCACGAACCACTGCCCGAGGGCTTCCACATCGAGCGCGACCCGAGCGGTGACTTCCGCGTCGTCGGGCGGGCGGCCGAGCGTGCGGTTGCGTTGTCCGACATCACCACGCCCGACGCGCAGGAGTACGTCCGCCACCGCCTGCAGAAGCTCGGCGTCGACCGCGCCCTCGAGCGTGCCGGCGTGCGCGAGGGCGACACCGTGCACATTGGTGACATGGCGTTCGAGTACCAGCCGGAGGGCGTGAGATGATCGTCGTCGCCAAGGTCGGCACGTCGTCGATCACCAACGTCCACGGCGAGATCGAGTTGGCGGCCATCGACAAGCTCTGCGCGGAGGTGGCGACACTGCGCGGCCAGCATCACCGCGTCGTCGTCGTGACTTCGGGTGCGATCGCCGCCGGCCTGCCCGCCCTCGGGCTGAGCGGTGCCCGGCCCACCGACCCGGCGACGCTGCAGGCGATCTCAGCGGTAGGCCAGAGCCGCCTCATGCGCGTCTACGACGACTCCCTCGCCCGCCACGGCCTCGTCGGCGGCCAGGTGCTGTTGGCGCCGCTCGACTTCGTGCACCGGTCGCAGTACCTGCACGCGCGCGGCACGCTCACCCGCCTGCTGGATCTCGGCGTCATCCCCGTCGTCAACGAGAACGATGCCGTCGCCGACGACGAGATCCGCTTCGGCGACAACGACCGCCTGGCTGCCCTCGTCGCCCACCTGGTCAACGCTGACGTGCTGGTGATGCTCACCGACACGCCCGGATTGCTCACAGCTGACCCCCGGCTCGACAAGGAGGCGTCGCTGATCGAGGAGATCGTCGAGGTCGACCACGAGCTCGAGCGCGTCGCGGGCGGGAGCGGCTCGGTGCACGGCAGCGGCGGCATGGCATCCAAGCTGGCGGCGGCCAAGATGGCCGCCTGGTCGGGCGTGCGCACGGTGATCGCCGCCGCCCACCGGCCCGGCGTGCTCGTCGGCGCCGTCGACGGCGAGGCGGGTGCCGGGACCGTTGTCCGCCCGCACGACCGCAAACTGTCGGCCCGCAAGCTCTGGATTGGCTTCGCAGTCGCATCGTCGGGCACGGTCGTCGTCGACGATGGTGCCCGTCGCGCCCTCGTCGAGCGCCGCACGTCCCTCCTGCCCGCCGGCGTCGTCGACGTGCGCGGCAACTTCGACGCCGACGACGCCGTCGAGGTGGCCGACCCCTCCGGCCAGGTCTTCGCCAAGGGGCTCGCCCGCTACGCGGCCAACGTCCTCAAAGACGTCGCCGGCTCCAAGACCAGCGAGCTCCCCGAGGGCTACCCCCACGAAGTTGTTCACAGAGACGATCTCGTGGTCCTCCCATAGGCGGTCCTCCTGTAGGCGCGTCAACGCAGAACGGAGAAGCGGACGTGAACGAGTACCACCAGATCTGTGGCAGTGACGAGTGGCGGGCGCTGATGCGCGATTCGATCCTGCCCTCGGCGATCGGCAACGTCGATCTGGGAGACGACATCCTCGAAGTCGGGCCCGGATACGGGGCGACCACCGACGTCCTGTGCGAGCTCCCGGCGCGGTTGACGTCCGTCGAGATCGATGAGGAGCTCGCCGCCTTGTTGGAAGAGCGCTTCGCTTCTCAGTCCAACGTCACGATCGTCCGGGGCGACGCCACCGCCCTCGAATTCCCCGACGGCCGCTTCACAGGGGCCGCGTCGTTCACCATGCTCCACCACGTGCCGACCCCCGAGCTCCAGGACCGCCTGTTCGCCGAGGTGGGACGCGTGCTGCGGCCCGGCGCGCGCCTCGTCGCCAGCGACGGCGTGTACGACGCGCAGGTCGAGGCCGCCCACGAGGGCGACACCTACAACCCCGTCGACCCTGCCGCCCTCCCTGACCGTCTGCGCGCCGCCGGGTTCGACGACGTCGACGTCAGAGTGAGCGACCTCGGCTGGACCGCGGTCGCCACCCGCGGCGCGACATGACCTGGCGCCCATCCGCGTACCGGCGAACGAGCGTGACTAGACGAAGCGGACGGCGGTGATCGGGGCCGACAGGGCGACGGCTTCGCTCCACGTCTCGCCTCGGTCCTCGGACAGATAGACGCGGTCTTCGAAGCCGAGGGCCACCCGGCCGCC
>JAFAUA010000556.1 GCA_019243595.1 Acidimicrobiia bacterium | reverse complement strand
ATTCTGGAGTTCATGGATGAGTGACACGGCAGTTCCCGTAACCACCAAGAAGGACTGGTCGAGCGACCAGGAGGTGCGGTGGTGCCCCGGTTGCGGCGACTACTCGATCCTCACTGCCTTGCAGATGTTGATGCCCGAGCTCGGCGTGCGCCGTGAGAACACGGTGTTCGTCTCCGGCATCGGCTGCGCGGCCCGCTTCCCCTACTACATGAACACCTACGGGATGCACGGCATCCACGGCCGGGCGCCGGCCATCGCCTCCGGCCTCGCAGTGGCCCGCCCCGACCTCGACGTGTGGGTCGTCACCGGCGACGGCGACGCGTTGTCGATCGGCGGCAACCACTTGATCCACGCCCTGCGCCGCAACGTGAACCTCACGATCCTGATGTTCAACAATCAGATCTACGGACTGACCAAGGGCCAGTACTCGCCGACGAGCGAGGTCGGCAAGGTCACCAAGTCGACGCCGTTCGGTTCGGTCGACACACCCTTCAACCCGGTCAGCCTGGCGCTGGGCGCCGAGGCCACGTTCGTGGCCCGCACCCACGACATGGACCGCAAGCACATGATGGAGACGTTCCGCCGGGCCCACGACCACAAGGGCGGCGCGTTCGTCGAGATCTATCAGAACTGCAATGTGTTCAACGACGGTGCGTTCGAGCAGATCACGTCGCGCGAGGCCCGGCCCCAGATGTTGATCCCGCTCGAGCACGGCAAGCCCATCCGCTTCGGTCCCGACGGCGAGCGTGGCGTGGTGCTCGACGGCCAGGGCCGGGCAAAGATCGTCGACGTCGCCGACGTGGGGGAGGACAAGGTCCTCATCCACGACGAGAAGCGCGACGAGCCCGGCTTGGCATTCATGCTCTCCCGCCTGGCCCGCGGGCCGATCGAGCCGACGCCCATCGGAGTGTTTCGCGCCGTCGACCGGCCCACCTACGGCGACGCCATGCAGCACCAATTAGTCGAGGCCCAGGACCGCCTCGGCCCCGGCGACCTCAGCGCGCTGCTGCACTCCGGAGCCACCTGGGAAGTTTGACCACGCTCCGTGGTACTCTCTTCGGCTAGATCGGACGAAGGGGGGCGAAATGACGTCGGTCCGAGAGCGGATCGCCATCGTCTTCATGACGGTGAGTGTCATCGCCACGTTGGCGCTGGGCGGCGCCGTCATCCATGAGCTGAACCGCAAGCCCACGACGGTCGCGGCCAACGGTGCGGGGGCCTCGGCAACGAGCCCGGAGCCGGGCATCGCCGCCGACCAGGGCAGCAGCGGGCAGGCCGCCGCGGGCACCGCGGGCTCAGCCGGCTCAGCCGGCTCTGCGGGGTCCGCGGGCCAGACCGTCAGCCATGGCGGCACGGCCGGCGCGGCGGCGCCGGCGGGGCAGCTGTCGAACGCGGCTGTTGCAGCAGGCGGGGTCATCACCCTCGGCGGCGTGTACGACGAGACCGGTCCGTTCGACGCAACCGTCGAGCGGGACACGGTGAAGGCGTACTTCAACAAGGTCAACGACGCGGGCGGCGTCAACGGCCACAAGCTCCAGCTGCTCGACTGCGACTCGGGCTACGACCCGTCCCGCGCTCACCAGTGCACCCAGCGACTGCTCAGCCAGGGCGTGCTCGCCATGGTGGGTCCGCTGTCGGTCAGTGGTGAGGAACCCGAAACCCAGTTCCTGAACTCGCAGGGCGTCCCCATGATCGGGGGCCTCGGGGTGCCGTCGGAGTTCAAGGTGCCGCTGTCCTGGCAGGTCACCGCCAGCCTCACGCGCTACGGCACGGCGTTGGGAACGCACGCCAAGGACCTCGGCATCAAGGCGCCGGAGGTCCTCATCATCAACGCCAACTTCATCGCCCCCGTGAAGGACGCCATCCTTGCTGCCCTTCACCAGCAAGGCATCAAGGAGAAGAGCGTCGACATCGTCGACGCCACCAAGCCTGACTACACCGACATCGCGCTGAAGACGTCGAGCGAGGGCGCCGACTCGATCATCGCTGGGCTCGACCCCTTCTCCTACGCCCGTCTGTTCCAGGCCCTCGACCGCCAGAACTTCCACCCCAAGATTCTGGGCCTGGGGCTCGACAAGGCGTCGGCCAACAAGTCCTACGGCGCGGCGGCCAACAACGCCGAGTCGCTGACCCCGCTGCTCGAGCCCTGGGACCATCACAACGACCCTGGCGTCGCCGACTACGAGGGCACCGTTCGCAAGTACTTCCCCGGTCAGGTGCCGGCACTTGACGTCTACACCGAAGGTGACTGGGTGGCGGCCGAATTGTTCGTCGAAGCGGTCAAACGCATTGGCAACGCGCCGGTCACACGCCAGTCATTGGCC
>JAFAUA010000551.1 GCA_019243595.1 Acidimicrobiia bacterium | reverse complement strand
AGGGCCGACGCCGCGGGCACAAACGTGTGCTCCGCTACTTCGAGGATGCGGACGCCCTCCATCACTGCGGTCATGGCTGTCCTCTCTCTTGCTACTGGGCTGCAGGTGGGCGAGGGGCAAGCGTGATCGACGCCGTGCCGATGCTCTTCCCGCTACGCAGGACGCCGTCGACAGCGGCGACGAGATCGTCGGCGTCGATGAAGCACCCGGCGAGCAGCCCTTTGGCCTCCCACATCGGATGCAGCTCGGCCAGCAGGTCCATGTCCCACTCGGACGCCATCGGGAACTGGGTCATGGCATCGCCCTCGCCACCGAAGCAGTCGCCCACGATGCAGCGGGTGAAACCGATGTCGGGGTGCTCGACCCGCCACGCCTCGATCATGCGGTCGAGGGCCGCCTTGCTGACGCCGTAGGCACCGAGGCCCGGCCACGGCGGGGTCACGCTCGCGCTCACCGAGGAGAGATAGAGGGCGGTGCCGTGCGACTCGGTGAGGTGCGGAACGGCGGCGGCCGTGACGACGGCGGCGCCGGTGACGTTGGTGGCGAAGACCTTCGCCCACATCCCGGCGTCAGTATCGACGAGGCGGGCCAGGGGTCCGATCGCAGGCGTGTAGACGAGGGCATCGATGCCGCCGAGGTCGGCCGCCGCCTTGCCGATCGCGGCCGCAACCGACGACGAGTCGGTGACGTCGCACTCGATGGCCAGGGCGCCGGACCCGGCGTCGGCCGCCGCACCGTCGAGCAAGTCACGCCGTCGAGCGAGCAGGGCTACGGCCGCGCCTTTCTGCGCGAGCCCGACACCGATGCAGCGCCCGAGGCCGCTCGACGCCCCGACGACCACCGCTCGCATCAGTGCACCCTCCCCCTGAACGTGCTCAGACAATAGTTGACGCCGACGTCAAATTTCCCTCGGCGCTCGCGGCGAGGCGGACGGCGTTGATGATCCCCTGGTAGCCGGTGCACCGGCACAGGTTCCCGGAGAGGCCCTCGCGGATCTCGGCGTCGGTCGGATTGGGTTGGTCGCGCAGGAACGCCGTCACCGACACGACGAATCCCGGCGTGCAGAACCCGCACTGCAAGCCGTGCGCCTCGCGGAATGCCTCTTGCACGGGACTGAGCGCTCCGTCCGACGGCGTCAGGCCCTCGACGGTCGTCACGCCGGCGCCATCGGCCTGGACGGCGAACAGCAGGCAAGCGCGGACGGCGTCGCCGTCGAGCAGCACCGTGCACGCCCCACAGACGCCGTGCTCGCAGCCGAGATGGGTGCCGGTGAGGCCGCAGTCCTCGCGTAGAAAGTCGGCGAGTGTCTTCCGCGGTTCGACCTGGGCCTCGCGTCCTTGGCCGTTGACCGTGATCGTCACGGCTACCGAGTCAGCCACGCTGGGCCTCCTCGATAGCCCGGCGTAGCGCTCGGGCCACGACAACGGCGCCGACTGAGCGCCGGTAGGTCGCCGAGGCGTGGATGTCGTCCGGCGGGTCGGTTTGGGCGGCGGCCGTGCGGCCGACCTCCTCGAGATCGAGACCGATGACGGATGCTCCGGCCATCGCCGCCTCTGCGTCGGTCGCCCGCAATGGCGTGCTTCCCATTCCGAACATCCCGATGGCGGAGCGCGCCACCTTGTCCTCCCCGTCCAGCTCGACGGCGCAGACGGCGCCGGTCAGAGCGAAGTCGCCGAAGCGGCGGGCCACCTCTTCGACGGCGAAGCCGCAGCGCCCGTTCCACACCGGAAAACGGATGGCACTCAGCACATCATCGGTGTCGAGGGCGGTCATGAACGTGGAGACGAAGAACTCGTCGGCTGGTACGGCTCTCGTGCCACCTGGGTTTGTGACCTCGAACTCGGCGTCGAGGGCGACCGCCACCGCCGGGTATTCGGCCGCCGGATCGGCGTGCGCCAGCGAGCCGCCGATCGTGCCCCGGTTGCGGATCTGAAAGTGGCCAATGAACGGCGTCGCCTTCGCGAGAAGCGGGATCGCCTCGGCCACTGTCGGATCGCGCTCGATGTCGGCCTGGCGGGTCATGGCGCCGATCCGCACCGTGCCGTTGGTCCGCTCGATGCCACGGAGCTCGTCGACGCGGTTCAGGTCGACGACGTGCTCGAAGCGGGCCAGGCGCAACGCCATGATCGGCACCAGGCTCTGTCCACCGGCCAGCACCTTGGCCTCGTCGCCGAACTCGTTGAGCAACGCCGCCGCGTCGGCCACACGCTCGGGGGCGTGGTACGCGAACGGCGCCGGCTTCACCCCGCTAGCTCTTCTTCTTCGAACGCCGCCGTAGCAGCCAGTAGACCAGGAAAACAAGGGCAACCAGCGGCGCAGCCCGCTTGGCGACGGGGGCGCCGGCGGTCGCCACTAGGTCGACGGGCTCCGCGGCCCGGGCCGCTGCGCGGCTCGTCGTCACCTCGCCAGAAGCCGGGATCGACGGCTCCATCGACGCCGCCAGGTCCTTCTCCAGGCAGTCGACAAACTGGCCCATCAGCCGGGTGCTGACGTCGGCGAGCACGCCTCGGCCGAACTGGCCGACCTCGCCCGAGATCGTGAGGTCGGTGAGCACGTTTACCGCCGAGCCGTCGCCGTCGGCGGTGATGGTCGCC
>JAFAUA010000451.1 GCA_019243595.1 Acidimicrobiia bacterium | reverse complement strand
CGCTCGACGGCGTTGACCTTCACCACGATCTTCCGCTCGAAGTCGTCGGTGGTGTTCATGTCGAGAAACTCGTGCGTCGGCCGAGCAAAACAGAAGGAGCACGCATGGCTGCATCCGCGGTACGCGTTGATGGTCCAACGGAAGGGGAGCATCGACGCCTTAGGGATCTCGTTGATGATCGTGCGGGCGTTGACATGGAGAAACTCCATGCCGCGGAACTCGCCTTTGCCGATGTGGCGCTCGACCTCTTCCTCGAAGAGAGCGCCCTGGCCCTCGTCGTCCTCTGAGAGGCGCCAGCGCATCCCGTCACTATAGCGAACAGGTGTTCGTTTTGGCGATGGGAATGCCGACTCATCCTGTCCTAGCCTGACGGCATCCGATCTCGCCTGCGTTCGGAACCCCCTGGAGGACGTTCGTATGAAGAAGCTCGCTGTACTGGTGGCGTCGGCCGCCCTTCTCACCTTCACGCCTGCGGCCACGAGTGCCGTGCGCGCTGATCCCGCGCAGCGGCTTCGTTTCGGCGTGGCGAAGAACTGGGCCGGGTACGCCGCGCACGGCGGCCCGTTCACGAGCGCCTCCACGTCATGGCGCGAGCCGTCGATCGCGTGCACCGGTGCACGCTCGGGTGTGGCCTCCTTCGCGGGCATCGACGGCGATGGGACGCCGACGGTCGAGCAGGTCGGCACGGTCGACCTCTGCCGGAGCGGCGGCGCCGTGGCTCGCCATGCGTTCTACGAGATGTTTCCAAAGGGTGCGGTGTTCATCAAAAAGACCGTGCGCGCCAATGACGCCATGAGCGCCAGCGTCGTCGCGAACTCGTCGAGTTCGTTCACCCTGACCCTCGTCGACACCACCCAGAATTGGACGTTCACCACGAATCAGCAGGCGAGCAACGCACAGCTGGGATCGGCTGAGGCCATCACCGAGGCGCCGACGGCCCGCGGCTCGGGGATCGTCCCCCTTGCCAACTTCGGGACGATCAACTACAGCGGGACGACCGCCAACGGGCAGCCGTTGGGCAACCTCGGGCCCGAGGCGATCACCATGGTGGGGAACGGCGGCGTCATCAAGGCTGCGCCGGGTGGTATCTCGGGCGGCTCGTTCTCGGTGACCTGGCACCACGCCTGACGCGACCCAGTCGCGATGCCGTACGACCGGATGACCGACGACGAGGTGCGGGCGTTCCTCACCGCTGACCCGCCACACACCGGGAAGCTGGCCACGGTCCGCGCCGATGGGCGTCCGCACGTGGCACCCGTCTGGTTCGCCGTCGACGACGACGGCTCCATCCTGTTCACGACGGGGGAGGACACCGTCAAGGGGAAGAACCTGGCCCGCGCCGCCTACGCGGCGATGTCGGTCGACGACGAGCGCCCACCGTTCTCGTTCGTGGTGCTCGAGGGGCCGGTCGAGCTGTCGGACGACCTCGACCAGGTGCGCCGCTGGGCGACGGTGGTTGGGGGCCGCTACATGGGCGAGGAGACCGCCGAGGCTTTCGGCGAGCGAAATGCCGTTCCCGGCGAGCTTCTGGCCCGCCTCCGCCCTGAAAAAGTGGGCTCCGCGAAAGATCTCGCCGGCTGAACGGAGTATCCACAGGCTCCTGTGGATAAATTACACGCTTGTAACTGTCACACCCACTTGGGAAGCTATGGGCGTGGAAGCGTCACTCCAGCAGGCCGCCGCTCGCCTGGCCGAGCTGCTCACCGGCGGCATCGCCGCGCTCAGCGATCCGACCGGGCGGGACCTGGTCTTCGAGGCCGAGGTCTCGCTCCGGCTGCTCGAGCGCCGGCCCGCACCGGCCGACGTGTGGGCGGTCGACGGTGGCCAGTGCGTCGTGGCCGACGCTCGCTGCGTCCAGCTCCTGGTCACCCGGGCGGCGCGGGTTCGCTACGCCGCCGGCGAGCGGGTGCTGGAGGACGAGGGCGAGCTGCGGGCCCACCTCCTCGGCGTCGGCGAGGACCGCGCCTCGCTGGCTGCTCTCGGCCTCGCCATTGACGCCCACACAAGTGTCGACGCCAACCTCCTCCGCGACCGCTGGGAGTGGGACGCCGTCGTGCGCTCCATAGAAGAGGCCCAACCCGGTGCGCTCGTCCTCGTCGACGGCGACCTGGTTCCCGACTGGCGCATCCCGTCCACGTTCATGGGCGAACTGCTCGAGCGCTCCGCGGAGCGCAACGTCACCGTCGCTGGCGTCACGAAGCACTCATCGCTCTCCCGCGGCGGCGCCCCGCTGGTCGGTCAGCTCGAGCTCGAGGCTGCGGTCCAATTCGGGCCCCGCGCCATGTGGTGGGCGCCCGTGGCGCGCACCCGGTCCGACTTCGGCGCCGGCGGCCTGCAGGTCGTTGTCGCTCGTCTCGACCCCGACGCCCGCTTCGCCTTCCGCGTCGACCTGCCGGTGTCGGCTGACCCCGAGGAGGTGCTCGGCGCAATGAGCGCGGTGAGCGCCGACGCCGCGTTCCCCGGCTACCCGTACCCGCTGTCGGTCGCCGATCAGCTTGCCGCCTGCCCACCGTGGCTGCGCCAGGAGCTGTGGTTGGAGCTCGACGAGCTCTTCCACCGCGCCGGTGTGCCCGTCGAGGTACGCGAGCGGGCCTTCACCGACCGCCACAAGCTGATGGAAAGGGCGTAACGGATGGACGGCACTTCACGCGGGCGACTCTTCGGCAAGAACGTCCTCGAGGCCGTCTTCCGCGCCTCGCCCGACGAGGACCTGTTCCTTGGTGAGCTGCTCGTCGGCGTCGACGAGGCCACCGGGCGGCGGTACCTGTTCCGCGTCGTCGACGTCACCTACGGCTCCGAGCACCGCGAGCCCGGGTGGGCCGAGCGGGTAGCAGGCACCCTGCTTTCCGACGACGCGCGCGGTGAGGCCGGCATGCATCCGCTGCACGACCAGGCCCTGCGTACCTACCGCGTCGCCTCGTGCCGGTGCCTCGGGTATCTCACGCCCGACGGCACCGAGTTCCGCAAGCCCAAGTCGCTGCCCACGCAGTTCTCGCGTGTGATCTCACCGGAGCCGGCCGACTTCGCATTCCTGCGCACGAAGATGGGCGACCTCCCGATCGGACGACTGCGCAGCGGTGAGACCGTCGTCGACTTCGAGGTCGGGATTCCGGGTTCGTCGCTCGCCACGCACGTCGGCGTCTTCGCCACCACGGGCATGGGCAAGTCGAACCTGATGAAGGTGCTGGCGTCGGGCGTCATGCAGCGCGGCGGCCGGTACGGCCTGCTACTCGTCGACCCGCACGGCGAGTACCGCACTTCGCTTGCGAAGCATCCGTGGGCGGGCGAGCGGCTGCGCACCTACGCCGCTCGCCGCCTGCCGAACACGTCCGCTTTGCGTGTGTCTCTGGCCGAGCTGGCCGTCGACGACCTGCGCACCGCCTACGAGTGGTCGCGGCCCCAGGAGGAGGCGCTGTTCGAGCTCGAGCGTCATTACGGCGCGACCGACCTGCGCTGGCTCCTCGACTTTGCCCAGGTCGACGATCTGGCCGGCTTCCGCGAGATCGACCTCAACGGCCGCGTCGCTCTCAACACGCTGCAGGTCGTGCACCGCCGCGCCCGCCGGATCGTCGAGCTTCCGTGCGTCTCGGCCGACGCCAACGTGTCGGTCGGCGGCGCCGTCATCCGCGACCTGCAGGACGGCAAGGTCGTCCTCATCGACGTCAGCGGCCTCGGCTCCACCGAAGAGGTGCTCGTGGCGTCCTTCCTCGCCCGCAAGGTGCTCGACGAGTGGTCGTCGGCGTACCTCGAGCAGCCCGAGATCCACGAGCGCCTTCCGGTCGTCGCCATCGCCCTCGAAGAGGCCCAGCGGGTGCTATCCCGCAACCGCGACCGCGAGTCCAACGTGTTTCCCCGCGTCGCACGCGAGGGCCGCAAGTTCAAGGTCGGCCTCTGCGCCGTTACCCAGCAGCCCAAGCTCCTCGACGACGAGCTGCTCAGCCAGTTCAACACCTTCTTCGTGCTCGGACTGGCCGACGAGAAGGACCGCAACATCCTGCGCTCGTCGTCGAAGCAGGACATCAGCGCCCTCGGCCCCGAGATCCAGACGCTGATGCCGGGCGAGTGCCTGGTCGCCAACCTGGAGGCACCGTTCGCGGTGCCGGCCAAGGTGCACCTCTACGAGGCGGTTGTGAGGTCCACCGATCCGCCGCCCGCCCGCATGGAGGCGGCGCCGGCCAACGTGTCGGCGCTGGTGGATTAGCGCGATGCGAGTAGCTGCGCTTGGCGACGCCCACCTGGGCCGGTCCTACCTCCCGTTCACCACGCCCGAGGGCGTGAACCAGCGGGAGAACGACTTCGAGATCTCGTTCGCGGCCGCCGTCGACCTGGCGCTCGAGCAGAAGCCCGACGTGGTCGTGTGGTTGGGCGACGTGTTCGACCACCCGCGCCCGACGTACCGCTCGTTCCGCTTGGCCCAGCGCATGCTGGTGAAGATCCGCGAGCACGGCGTGCCCGCCGCCGTCATCAGCGGCAACCACGACACGCCGCGCCTGCCGGGCA
>JAFAUA010000432.1 GCA_019243595.1 Acidimicrobiia bacterium | reverse complement strand
GGTCATCTCCGCGGGCTCGAACTCGACGATCCCGGCCGGCGCCCGAACTTCACGCGCCGCCGGATTGACGGCCCCACCGACGTCCCACTGCGTCCGCCCCCCGACAACCGTCACAGGGCCGTCCGCCCCGACGTCGCTCGCGAAGTGCTCCAGCGCGGTTACCACTCGAAAACGCCTCCAATGTTGTGCGCGCATCCCATTTGCCCCGGTTTCCGGGGCCCCCAATGCAACATCGGAGGCGTTTGGGTTTGGCGCTGGCGCTGACACTGGCCGTCGGTAAGCACGTTCAGATCCAGGCCCCCTCGGGTACTCGCTGGAGGTCGCCGCATCTCGAGCCGGCTGGGAGGACCTTCTGGGGGTTGGCGACGCCGTCGGGGTCGAACGATTCGCGGAGGCGGGCTTGGGCGTCGAGGTCGTCGGCCGAGAAGATCAGCGGCATGTAGTCGCGCTTCTCGAGGCCAATGCCGTGCTCGCCGGACAGCACGCCGCCGGCGGCCACACAAGCCTGGATGATCTCCTCCCCCGCGGCCATCACCCGTTCCAGCACGCCGTCGGCCCGGCGGTCGAACACGATCAGCGGGTGAAGGTTCCCGTCTCCCGCGTGGAAGACATTCATCATCACCAGGTCGTAGCGCTTGGCGATGTCGTAGACGGCGGTCATCACCTCGACCAGACGGGTGCGAGGAACCACCGCGTCATGCAGGTAGTAGTTCGGCGCGATGCGGGCGATGGCGCCGAACGCCGACTTGCGGCCCTTCCACAGCAGCGCCCGCTCCGCCTCGTCGGCCGCGACGCGCACGGTCCGCGCCCCATGCGAGCGACCGACCTCAGACACGATCTCCGCCGCGGCCTCGACCCCGGCGGGCAGACCGTCGACCTCGACCAGCAGGACCGCGGCGGCGTCCCGCGGGAACCCGGCGTGGACGAAGTCCTCGACGGCACGCGTGATCTCGGCGTCCATCATCTCGAGGGCGGCCGGCACCAGGCCCGCGGCGATGATCCCCGACACGGCGGCGGCGGCCGACTCGACCGACGTGAAGTCGAGCAACAGCGTCCGCACGGCGGGCGGCAGGGGCGTCAGGCGCACGGCGATGCGGGTGGCGATGCCCATCGTTCCCTCGCTGCCAACGAAGGCGCCCCGGAGGTCGTAGCCCGCGGGCTCCGGATCGAGGCCGCCGAGCATTGCCAGCGAGCCGTCGGACAGGCAGACCTCGATGGCAAGCACGTGGGCGCTGGTCACCCCGTACAGCAGGCAGTGGGGCCCGCCCGAGTTCGTCGCCACGTTTCCGCCGATCGAACAGGACTGCTGCGACGACGGGTCGGGGGCATAGTGCAGGCCCAGATGGGCGACCGCACGGCTGAGATCGAGATTGAGGACACCGGGCTCCACCCATGCCACGCGCTCGTCGGCGTCGACCTCGAGGATGCGGGTCATCTTGGTGGTGACAATCACGACCGGGTCGGCGATTGGGACGGCGCCGCCGGCCAGACCCGTGCCCGACCCACGCGGCACGAACGGACGACCGTGGGCCCGGCACACCCGGACACAGGCCTGCACCTCCGACGCCGTCAGCGGGAAGCACACGACCTCGGCCCGCCCGGCGATGATCCCGGCGTCGCGCGCGTAGAGGTCGAGCTCGAGCGGCGACACCCGCACCCGGTCGGGCGCCAGTGCCTGTTGGAGATCGGCAACCAACGCCGAGTGCATCGTCCGAAACCGTAGTTCTGCGGTCCTACCATGCAGCGCGTGGGGGATCTGCAGCTACGCGACTACGTCGAGACCGAACGCGGCCGCATCGTCGAGTCGCTGTTCGAGTGGCTGCGCATCCCGTCGATCTCGGCCCACCCCGACCGGGCCGGCGACGTCCGCCGCTCTGCTGAGTTCACGGCCCAGCTGCTGCGCGACGCCGGCCTCGAGCACGTCGAGATCCTGGACACGCCCGGCGCCCCGTCGGTGTACGGCGACTGGTTGCACGCGGGCGCCGACGCCCCCACGGCGCTGGTCTACGGCCACCACGACGTGCAGCCCGTCGATCCCCTGGAGCAGTGGACGTCCCCGCCGTTCGAGCCGGTCATCGTCGACGGCGAGTGCCGGGCCCGCGGCGCCATCGACGACAAGGGCCAGGTCCTCTACGAGATCGAAGCCGCCCGGGGACTGCTCCAGAAGGACGGTTCCCTGCCCGTCAACCTCAAGTTCCTGGTCGAGGGCGAGGAGGAGGTCGGCTCCCCCCACTTCGAGGACCTGCTGTGGCGGGAGAAAGAACGCCTGGCGTGCGACGTGGTCGTCGTGTCCGACACGGGGATGTGGTCCCGCACGGTGCCGTCGATCTGTGTCGGCATGCGGGGCCTGGTGGCCTTCGACGTCACCGTCCGCACCGGCACGATCGACCTCCACTCCGGGTCGTTCGGCGGCGCGGCGCCGAACCCGGCCCACCTGATCGGCAGCATCGTCGCCGGCCTGCACGACGCCGACGGCCGCATCACACTGCCCGGCTTCTACGACGATGTGCGGCCGCTCACCGACGCCGAGAAGGCGTCGCTCGACCAGCTGCCGTTCGACGAGGAGAAGTGGAAGCGCAGCGCCGGCGTACGACGCGTCGACGGCGAGAAGGGCCGCTCAGTCCTCGAGCGCACGTGGACGCGGCCCTCCTGCGACGTCGTCGGGATCAACGTCGGCTACGCAGGCGAGGGCACGAAGACGATCGTGCCCGCCGAGGGGAACGTGAAGA
>JAFAUA010000348.1 GCA_019243595.1 Acidimicrobiia bacterium | reverse complement strand
GAAGCTCGCGTGCCGTACGGGTCGTGGCCGTCGCCGATCACGGCCGCTTCGCTGGTGGAGCAGGCGGTGTCGCTCGGCCAGGTCGAGGTCGACGGCGACGACGTGTACTGGCTGGAGGGACGCCCGAGCGAGGGCGGCCGCCAGGTCGTCGTCAGGTGGACGCCCGGCGAGGAGCCGCACGACGCCATCGGCGCCGACTGGTCGGCGCGGACGACCGTGCACGAGTACGGCGGCGGCGCGTACACGGTTGCCGACGGTGTCGTCTTCTTTTCGCACTTCGCCGACCAGCGCCTGTACCGCGTCGATCCCGATGCCGACCCACGTCCGTTGACGCCGGAGCCGCCCGAGCCGATGGGTTACCGCTACGCCGACGCCCGGGTGAGCCTCGACGGCCGAGAGCTGGTCTGTGTCCGCGAGCGGCATCTCGACGGCGAAGCCGTCAACGACATCGTGATCGTCGATGCGGTAGACGGCGGCGAGCCGACCCAGCTGGTGTCGGGAGCGGACTTCTTCTCGGCGCCCCGTTTCAGCGTCGACGGCCGACGGCTGGCTTGGTTGTGCTGGTGCCACCCGCACATGCCGTGGGACGGCACCGAACTGTGGATCGGCGAGTTCGCGGAAGACGGGCTGGCGGGGAGCGAGCGCATCGCGGGTGGGCCGGAAGAATCCATCTCACAGCCGCGCTGGAGTCCCGACGGCGTCCTGCACTGGGTCTCGGATCGCACGGGCTGGTGGAACCTGTACGCCGACGACGGTGCCGGCGGAGCCCGTGCGCTGGCGCCGCTCGACGCCGAGTTCACCGGGCCCGACTGGGTCTTCGGCCAGTCGACCTACGGCTTCCTGCCCGACGGTCGGATCGTCCTGACGTGGTGGCAGCGGGCCCTCGCCAATCTCGGCGTGCTCGACCCTCGCACCGGGAAGCTCGACCGGTGGGATGCGCCCTACACGGCGGTCGGGTCGTTGCGGCCGTCTGGCGATCGCGTCGGCGCGGTTGTCGCCTCAGCCACGACCGAGCCCGCGGTTGTGCTGCTGGACGGCGCCGGCTCGGTTAGCGAAACGCTGCGGCGGAGCCGACCGGCGACCCCCGACGCGGGCTACCTCTCGGCCGCCGAGCCCATCGAGTTCGCAACCGAGAACGGCCTGCGGGCGCACGCTCTTTGGTACCCGCCGGCCAACAAGGACGTGTCGGGGCCGCCTGATGAGCGCCCGCCCCTGGTGGTCATGAGCCACGGTGGGCCGACGGCTTCGGCCTCGCCGGCGCTGAACCTCTCGACCCAATTCTGGACGTCTCGGGGGTTCGCCGTCGTCGACGTCAACTACGGCGGCAGCACCGGCTACGGCCGCGAGTACCGCGAGCGACTGAAGGGCCGGTGGGGGATCGTCGACGTCGACGACTGCGTGAACGCGGCTCGTCATCTCGTGGCCGAGGGTCTGGTCGACGAGAACAGGCTGGCAATCCGAGGGGGCAGCGCCGGCGGGTACACGACCCTGTCGGCGCTGACCTTCCGCGATGAGTTCTCGGTCGGCGCCAGCTACTTCGGCGTGGCCGACGCCGAGGCGCTCGCCACCGACACCCACAAATTCGAGTCCCGCTACCTCGACGGGCTCATCGGTCCCTATCCCGAGGCCAGGGACCTCTACAGGGAACGCTCGCCGATCCACTACGCCGACCGGCTGTCGGCGCCGTTGATCATCCTCCAGGGCCTCGAGGACCGAGTCGTCCCGCCCAGCCAGGCCGAGGTCATGGTCGAAGCCCTGCGCCTGCGCGGCCTTCCGTTTGCCTACGTCGCCTTCGAGGGCGAGCAGCACGGCTTCCGCAAGGCGGAGAACATCATCCGCTCGATCGAGGCCGAACTTTGGTTCTACGGCCGCGTCCTCGGATTCGAGCCCGCCGACCACATCGAGCCGGTCCCCGCCGAGAACCTTCCCGCATGAAGGAACCCCGACGCGGGTAAGGCTGGTTGCCGAATAGCAAGGAGACTCTGTGATTCTGCTCATCATCTGGATCATCCTCAGCGGCCTCGTCATCGGCGCGCTAGGACGGCTCGTCATCCCGGGCCCGAACCCGATGAGCATCGGTATGACGATCCTCGTGGGCATCGGCGGCTCGATCCTCGGCGGCCTCATCGGCCGCGTGCTGTTCGGACGTCCCGGCGGCCTCATCCTCGCCATCCTGGCGTCCGCCCTCATCGTCTGGCTGATGCAGCGCAGCGGTCG
>JAFAUA010000230.1 GCA_019243595.1 Acidimicrobiia bacterium | reverse complement strand
GCATCGTTCTCACGCCCACGGGCGAGATCCTGACCAACCACCATGTGGTTCAGGGGGCGACGGCGATCTCGGTGACCGACGTCGGCAACGGGCGCACGTACACCGGCTCGGTTGTCGGCTACGACGCGACCGAGGACGTCGCCGTTGTCCAGCTCAAGGGTGCGTCCGGACTCAAGACGGCGAACCTCGGCGACTCCTCGAAGCTGTCGGTCGGCCAGAGCGTCCTCGCCGTTGGCAACGCGGGCGGCGTGGGCGGTGTCCCGAGCGAAGCGCCCGGGGCGGTGACCGCCCTCAACCGCTCGATCTCCGCCGCCAACGAGGACGGCAGCGCCGAGCAGCTCACGGGCTTGATCCAGACCAGCGCCCGCCTGCTCGCCGGCGATTCCGGCGGGCCGCTCGTCGACGGCGCGGGGCGGGTGATCGGTGTCGACACCGCGGGTTCGGCCCGGTTCACGTTCCGCAACGCCAACGCCGGCGGCTTCGCGGTCCCCATCAACAAGGCCACGTCGATCGCCCGTCAGATCGTGGCGGGGCGCGCGTCGTCGACCGTGCACATCGGGCCTAGCGCCTTCCTCGGCGTCCAGATCCGGCCATCGGAGTCCCGGTTGGCGCCCGACTCTTCCGGGGCCGATGTGGCGGGCGTGCTGTCGGGGTCGGCGGCGGAGCGGGCGGGCCTCGCGGCCGGCGACGTGATCACCTCGCTCGGCAGCACGACCGTCTCCTCGCCGACCGACCTCAGCGCCGCCATGCAGCAGCAGCATCCCGGCGACCGGGTCACGATCGGCTGGGTCGACCAGTCCGGCGACGCGCATTCGGCGACGGTGAGCCTCGGAGGCGGCCCCGTCGGTTGACCTCGGACGTGCGCGCCTGGCGGCGCGTAAGGTAGAACCTGTTCTACTTCTCCGTTCTGGTGACGATCCACGTCCATAATTGCCGTCGATCGTCACCAGAACGGCATTCGCCACGAGGGGGTACGGCCGATGCTGCTCGAGGGCAAGACCGTGATCGTCACCGGAGTCGGCGCCGGCCTGGGCCGGGAGTGCGCGGCGGCGGCCCTGCGGCAAGGGGCCAACGTCGTCGTCGCCGCCCGCACGGCGGACGCGCTCGAGAAGGTCGCCGCCGAGCTCGATGCAGACGGCGGGCGCGTGGCGGCCAAGCCCACGGACATTTGCGACGCCGACGCGTGCGACGCCCTCGTTGCCACCGCCATGGAGCGCTTTGGCTCGGTCGACGCCCTGATTCAGGTGGCCGCCTACGAGTACGTGTTCGGCGGGCTTCACGACAGCAACTTCGACGACTGGCGCAAGGCCTTCGAGACCAACGTTCTGGGTGCCCTCACGGTGCTGCGGCCCGTATCCGGTGCGATGAAGCAGAGCGGCGGCGGGTCCATCGTCCTCATCGGATCGCAGGCGACGTTCAAGCCGAACCTTCCCCAGGCCGGTTACGCGGCCTCGAAGGCGGCGCTGCTGAGCGCCATGTACTACCTGGCCGACGAGCTGGGCGTCGACAACATCCGTTGCAACATGGTCGTGCCCTCGTGGATGTGGGGGCCGCAGGTCCAGGCCTTCTTCGAGGGCAAGGCCCAGCACAAGGGCGTCTCGGTGGACGAGGTGGTCCACGACGTGGTCGGCAAGTTCCCGCTGCGACGGATGACCGAGGACGGCGAGGTCGCCGACGTCGCTGTGTTCTTTGCCTCCGACCTGGCCAAGGCGGTGACCGGCCAGCACCTGATGGTCAACGCCGGCGAGATGATGCGCTGATGCCGTCAACCAAGCGAGTCGTGGTGTGGGGGACCGGCTTTGTCGGCCGCATGGTGATCCCCGAGATCCTCCGTCACCCGGCCTTCGAACTGATCGGCGTCGGCGTGAGCAGCACGGAGAAGGCGGGCAAGGACGTCGGCGAGCTGTGCGGGATCGATCCCGTCGGCTTGGCCGCGACCGACGATGTCGAGGCCCTGATCGCACAGCGGCCCGACGCCCTCGTGCACTACGGGCCGACGGCGGCCAAGGCGGCCGACAACATTCGCGACATCGGCGCCTTCCTGCGCGCCGGCATCGACGTGTGCTCGACGGCGATGACGCCGTGGGTGTGGCCGGCGATGAAACTCAACCCGCCGATGTGGATCGACCCGATCACCGATGCCTGCGACGAGGGCGGGGCATCGTGCTTCACCACCGGCATCGATCCCGGTTTCGCCAACGACCTGTTTCCGATGACGGTGATGGGGCTGTGCTCGGAGGTGCGCCGGGTCAAGGCTCTCGAGCTCCTCGACTACACGAACTACGAGGGCGACTACGAGGACGAGATGGGCATCGGCCGCCCGCCCGAGTTCACGCCGTTGCTCGAGCACACCGACATGCTGGTGATGGCGTGGGGTGCAACGGTGCCGATGATCGCTCACGCCGTTGGCATCGAGCTCGACGAGATCACGTCGACGTGGGAGAAGTGGGTCACCGACGAGGAGATCAAGACCGCCAAGGGTGTGGTCAAGCCCGGTGAGGTGGCGGCGATCAACTTCACGATCAACGGCGTCTACAAGGGTGAGACGCGGATCCAGCTCGAGCACGTCAACCGGGTCGGCACCAACTCGGCGCCCGACTGGGCGCGGGGCACGCAGGACGACGTGTACCGCGTCGAGATCGAGGGCACGCCGTCGATCACCCAGGAGACCGCCTTCCGCTTCACCGACGGCAGCGGTCGGGACGCGGCAGCCGCCGGCTGCCTCGCCACCGGGCTGCGCGCCCTCAACGCCGTGCCGTACGTCAACGAGCTGCCGCCCGGCTGGGTCACCGCCCTGGACCTCCCGCTGATCCCGGGCGTCGGCACGATCCGCTAAGTGGCGCGGGTCGCCCTGGTCGTCAACCGAGACGCGACCGACCTCCACAACGACGGTCCGCCCCTGCTCGACGCCTTCGAGCGGTTGGGCATTGACACCGACATCGTCGGGTGGGGGAGCGGCCCGGACTGGGCGGGGTTCGACGGGGTGGTGATCCGCAACTCGTGGGACTACATCTTCGACCGGGACGCCTTCCTGGACTGGGCGGGCGAGGTGGCGGCGGTGACTCGTCTCGCCAATTCGCTCGAGGTGCTCCGGTGGAACACCGACAAGCGGTATCTGCGGGACCTGGAGGCATCCGGCGTTCCGATCGTGCCGACGGTCTGGATCGAGCCCGGCGACGATCTGCCCGGCGTGGTGTGGGACGAGTTCGTGGTGAAGCCGTCAGTGTCGGCCGGCGCCAGATTCTCGGCTCGGTACTCGCGTGGCGCCGAAATCTCGGGCCACGTGCGGCAGATCAACGCTGGGGGCGCGGCGGCGATGGTCCAGCCCTACGTCGGGTCGATCGAGGATGTCGGTGAACGGGGGACGTACGTCTTCGGCGGCCGGGTGAGCCACGCCATCGCCAAGGCGGCGGTGCTTTCGTCGGTGCGAGCGCCCATGGAGGACCTGTCGGCGTCGTCGCACCAGCTGGTGAGCGGCACGACGGTCGAGCCGCGAGTCTCAGACTTCGCCCTGCAGGTCGTCGAAAGTGCGCCTCCGCTCTTGTACTGCCGCGTCGACACGGTGATGGGCGACGACGGGGAACCGATACTGATGGAGCTGGAGGCGACCGAGCCCTTCCTGTTCCTCGAGCACGCGACCTCGGCGGCCGCCGACTTGTTCGCCGCTTCCGTGCGCGACTGGCTGGCGTCCTGATCCGCTAGCCGGCGGCCGCCACGTCGGCGGCCTGGGGCTCGACGGGCTCCGGCGGGACGGGTTGTGCGGCGGGCAGCACCCGCCGGCCGACGAGGAGTCCGAAGAGGGCGGCGGCGAGTGCGGCAACGCCGCCGATGACGAGTGGAATGCGTGCCCCCAGCGCGTCGGCGATGGCGCCCATGATGGGGCCCCCGATCGGCGTCGTCCCGATGAGGAGCACCGACTGAAGGGCCAGGACGCGTCCATGCATGCGTTGGTCGGCGCGGAGCTGGACGATCGCGGTCGTCGCCGTCATGAAGGCGATGCTGCTGAAGCCCACGACGAAGACGATCGGAAAGGTGGCGGCGACGTTCGGCGCAGCGGCCAGGAGCAACGAGGTGACGCCGAAGGCGGCCGCCCCGCGGACGATGTTGTTGACGCCGACGGTGACGCGGTCGGCGACGACGAACGCCCCGATCAGGGCGCCGAAGCTGAACGCCGTGTAGACGAGAGTGAAGCTGGCGTCGCTGCCGTGAAGGGCGTGCTCCACGAACAGCGGGAAGACGACGCTGAAGTTGTAGCTGAGGGTGCCCACCACGCCGAGCATCACGAACGGGATCCAGAGGTCGGGCATGCTGCGCACGTAGCGCAGGCCGGCGCGCACCTGGCCCTTGCCCCTCGGCGTCACCGGGACCCGGCGTAGCTCTTCGGGATGCATCATCCAGAGGGCGATGAGCACGGAGATGTAGGAGATGCCGTCGAGGCCGAAGGCCCATCCGTAGCCGGCGGTGGTGATCAGCAGACCCGCCAGGGCGGGGCCGAAGATCCGGGAGGCGTTGACGAGGGCGCTGTAGAGGGTGACGGCGTTGGCCACGTCCTCCTGGGCCACCATCTCGGTGACGAACGACCGCCGCACGGGATTGTCGAGGGAGAGCAGCACCCCGCCGGCGAGGGCCGTCGCGTAGAGGGCGGCCAGCGGGGGATGGTGCATGAAGGCCAGTCCGGCGAGGATGAACGACTGACACATCTCGCCGATCTGAGTGATCTTCAGCAGCCGCAGCTTGTTGGACCGGTCGGCGATAAGGCCGGCGAAGGCCGAGAGGACGAGGATCGGGCCGAACTGGCAGGCAGCCACAAAGCCGACGGCGACGCCGCTGCCGGTCAGGTGCAGCACTAGCAGGGTGAGGGCGACCATCGTCAGCCAGTTCCCCGAGTTGGAGATCAGCTGGCCGATGAAGAACAGCCGGAAGTTGCGGGATCGCAGGCCGCGGGTGCGCCCGCGCACAGCATTCCGAAACCGATCCCGCACCCCTTGCATTACCGATCGGGTCTACCCAAACCATCACGCGCACGCGAAGTTTCAGCTGATTGGTGGGACTCGAGGCGCGGTCGTTCTGTAGTACGCCGAAGCCCGGACATGGCCGGATTTCCCCATGTTTGTCTCGCTTGGGCAGGAACGCGCGCTTCCGATGTCGAAGGGGAGCAGCGACGTCGGCGGACAAGGAGAGTCGTCCTGTGAAGCGAGCGCTGCGCGTTCTACTCGTAGGTGTCGTCGCAGGAGGCGCCATCGGTTACGGCGCTGTCGCCAACCAGGCGCGGGCGGCCAGCACGATGCCGCTCCAGTTGCACCTGACGATTACCTGCCGGAGGACACCGAATAACAACACCTTCATGATCTATCGGAACTGCATCGACACAGGAGCAACCCTGGACGGCAGCTTCGTCGGCGACTCTGGAATCTCTGATTTTGGGGAAACGCAAGGCGGTCCCTGCTATGAGCCCTGGACCCTCTCCAGCGGTGCTGACAGCCTGTCTGGGATGATCACCTGTAACGGGCCTGGCTCGATCCCGCAGGTCTCGGTGACCGGGGGATCCGGCCGGTTCGCGGGCTACACAGCGCCGCCGACGCCCGAACCGACGTTCGTCTACGGAGATGTGGACGTGCCCTATGTCGGGGTGACCATCCCAGCAACGCCCGTGCGTGAGCAGACCACATTGCCGGTGTGCGGTTCCGGTGGTCCTGGGTTCGGGCCGTCCATCAACTGCCCGGAGACGGGCGACGGCACCGGCCTCGTCCTCCTCACCCTGACGGGGCCGTAACGGAGGCGCTCGCCTGAAGCGCGCCTGGAAACGGCACCTCTGACGAGGTGGCCACCCGCTCTCCGTGCAC
>JAFAUA010000203.1 GCA_019243595.1 Acidimicrobiia bacterium | reverse complement strand
AAGATGCTCCTCGATGCCGCTGGGCGCACGGGCGGGACCGACCGGCCGACCATCGAAGACTGGTCGTGGGACCGGCTCGTGCTTCCAGCAGAGACGCTCGCCGAACTGCGTGAGCTCCAGACTTTGCTGTTGAATCCAGAGCGCGCCGCCGAGATGGGTATCGACCCCCCGGCGGGGGTCATGCTCGTCGGTCCGCCTGGCACCGGAAAGACGACGATTGCCAAGGTGCTCGCTGCCGAGTCGCGCTGCTCGTTCTATCCGGTGTCTGCAGCCGACCTGACGAGCAAGTGGATCGGCAGTTCCGAACGTCGGGTCGCCCGGCTGTTTGCGCGGGCACGGGCCAATGCTCCATCAATCATTTTCATCGATGAGATCGACGCCATCGGGTCTGGCCGCGGCGACCTTCAGACCTACGACCGCCAGCTCGACCAGCTGCTGGCCGAGATCGACGGGATGCGCGAGCGAGGACGCGTGCTCGTGGTCGGCGCCACGAACCGGCCTGAGGCGCTCGACCCAGCGCTGCTGCGTGGTGGGCGGCTGTCGCGAATCATCGAGATCCCGCTGCCTGACGCCGACCTGCGCCGCGCGATCCTCGACCTCCTCACCCGGCCGATGCCTCTCGGCAAGATCAACCTCGACGACGTGGCCCTCGAGACCGAGGGGTTCTCGGGCGGCGACCTGAAGGCGCTGTGTCAGCAGAGCGCGGTGGAGGCGATGATGCGCCACCACGCCGGTTCAGCAGGCGGCGAGCCCCACGTGCTCGCTCGCGACTTCGAGGAAGCGCTCGCCGTAGGGCGGGCGACCAGCCACTTCCGCCCACATCGGCGAGCGCACCGAAGCGGATGATCCTGTCCCGAGGGCGCTAATGCTGGATTGTTCCCGCTGACCGGCAAGAGTCCAGCGATAGCGGCTCGGCTAGACGTGGTCGGCGAGGGTGTTGCGGAGGTGCTCGGCCCGGGCGCGGATGTCGTCGTTGCTGCCGTCGGTGAGCAGCTGTTCGACCTGAGCGGCCAGCTCGCCGGCCGTGCGCCACAGCTGCGCATCGAAGCCGAACGGCGGCGCTGACGATCGCACGACGGCGCCGGCTTCGCGCAGATCATTGGCGGCCGTGGTGCCCGTCGGGGTGTGGAAGAGTCGATCAGCGGCGTCGTAGAGGTCCCCCAAGGCCGCGAAGGCGTTCTCGCCCGCACCCCAGCCGTCGTCAGCCTCGGGGAGGACCCCGTCACTGCCGCCCTCGATGTCGACCGCCTGCTCGAGCTCGTCGAACACGGCATCAGCCTCGGCTTCCCGGTGGGCGGCGACGGCGAGGGTGTAGCCCGGCTCCCAGCGGAAAGGGATGATGCGGGCGGTCAACGCCTCGGCCGCGGCGGCTCGGTCCTCCGCCTTCCAGTCCTCGAACTCGTACTCGACGGCCGGGTCCCCGTCGTTGAGGGCGGGCCGGTTGAAGGGTGCCGCCAAAGGGCGGCCGCAGTCCGGGCACGTGCCCTGAGCCACGTTGCCGCGCGGGATGCCCGACCCCGGACCGCCGGTGGGATCGGCCCCGCAGCTCTGGCACAGCTGATCGCTCATGAGCGGCCGAGCGTAGACAGACTCGTTCTTTCCTACGATCAGGGGATGGCCGAGCCGATTTCCCGTGAGGACGCTGCCCACGTGGCGCGCCTGGCCCGCCTCGACCTCACCGAGGACGAGCTCGAGCGGTTCACCGGACAGCTCGGGGCGGTACTCGAGCACGCCGCGGACATCGCCGCTCTCGACATCGCCGACGTGCCGCCGACGGCCCACCCGCTGCCGCTGGTCAATGTGCTGCGGGACGACGCCCCGGTGGCGTCGCTCGACCGCGAGGAGGTCCTTGCCCAGGCGCCCGCCGCCGAGGACGGCCGCTTCAAGGTTCCCCGCATCCTCGGGGAGGCGCCGTGACGCTGGCCGAGACCGCACGTGCCGTGCGCGCCGGGGAGCGTTCGGCGCGCGAGATCGTCGACGAGCATTTGGCGCTGATCGCCGACCGGGACGGCGCTTTGCACGCCTTCAACCATGTGATGACGGACGACGCGCGTGCCGCGGCCGACGAGGTCGACCGCCGTGTGGCCGCGGGCGACGACCCCGGTTCGCTCGCCGGTGTCGGCGTCGCCCTCAAGGACAACATGTGCACGCGAGGCGTGCCGACCACGTGCTCGTCGCGCATCCTCGAGCACTGGCATCCGCCGTACGACGCCACGATCCTGTCGCGCCTGGCCGCCGCTGGCGCCGTCATGGTCGGCAAGACAAACCTCGACGAGTTCGCCATGGGGTCGTCGACGGAGAACTCGGCGTTCGGACCGACCTGCAACCCGCATGACCCGACTCGCGTGCCGGGCGGCTCGAGCGGCGGCAGCGCGGCAGCGGTGGCGGCCGGGTTCGTCCCCGCCGCCTTCGGCTCCGACACTGGTGGCTCCATCCGTCAGCCCGCCGCGCTGTGCGGCGTCGTCGGGGTCAAGCCGACCTACGGGCGGGTCTCGCGCTACGGCCTGGTTGCCTTCGCCTCGTCGCTCGACCAGATCGGGCCGTTCGCGGCCAGCGTCGAGGACGCCGCCCTACTGTTCGAGGTTGTCGCCGGTCACGACCCGCTGGATTCGACATCGGTGCCCGAGCCGGCGCCGTCGGTCGTCGACGGTCTCGGTGACGGCGTCGAAGGGCTGCGGGTCGGGCTCACCAAGGAGTTCGTCGAGGGCGCCGACGCCGATGTCGTCGCGCGTGTGGAAGAGGCCGCACGGGCCTTGGAGAAGGCGGGGGCGATCGTGTCCGAGGCATCGGTGCCGGCCGCCGTGTACGGCCTGTCCGCGTACTACCTGATCGCCCCGGCCGAGGCGTCGAGCAATCTGGCCCGCTACGACGGCGTGCGTTACGGGCTACGCGTCGACGGCGACGACATCACCGACATGTACACCGCGACCCGCGCCGCCGGCTTCGGTGCCGAGGTCAAGCGGCGCATCATGCTCGGGACCTACGCACTTTCGGCGGGCTACTACGACGCCTACTACGGCCAGGCCCAGCGGGTGCGCACGCTGATCATCCGCGACTTCGAGGCCGCCTACGCCGACCACGATCTGCTGCTGGGCGCCACGTCGCCGACCACGGCGTTCGAGATCGGGGCCAAGACCGAGAACCCGCTGACGATGTACCTGTCCGACGTGTTCACGATCCCGTCGAACCTGGCCGGCCACCCCGCCATCTCGGTGCCCTACGGCACCGGCGACGATGGCCTCCCCGTGGGCGTGCAGGTCCTCGCACCCGCGCTGGCCGAGCCCCTGATGTTCCGGGCCGCCGCCGCCCTGGAGAGGAGCCTCTCGTGAGCACTGTCGTCGACACCGACTGGGAGATGGTCATCGGGCTCGAGGTGCACTGCGAGCTCTCGACGCAGACCAAGCTTTTCTGCGGTTGCCGCAACGCCTTCGGCGACGAGCCCAACACGAATGTCTGCCCGGTGTGCCTCGGCCTACCCGGGTCGCTGCCGGTCGTGAACGAGCGTGCGGTGGAGTACGCCATGCGCATCGGCGAGGCCCTGCACTGCACGGTGGAACCGTCGATCTTCCACCGCAAGAACTACTTCTATCCCGACATGCCGAAGGACTATCAGGTCAGCCAGTACGACATGCCCATCAACGCGCGTGGCTGGCTCGAGTTGCCCGACGGCACGCGCATCGGGATCACGCGTGCGCACATGGAGGAGGACACCGGTAAGACGTCCCATGTCGGCGGCGGTGGACGCATCCACGACGCGGGGTACGCGCTCGTCGACTACAACCGGGCCGGCGTGCCGCTGGTCGAGATCGTGAGCGATCCCGACATCCGCTCGGCCGCGCACGCCAAGGACTACGTCGACGAGCTCCGGGCGATCCTGTCCGCCATCGAGGTCTCGGACGTGAAGATGGAGGAGGGTTCGCTGCGCGTCGACTCCAACGTCTCGGTGCGTCCGGCAGGCAGCTCGGAGTTTGGCACTCGGTGCGAGATCAAGAACCTCAACTCGCTGCGGTCGCTGGTGCACGCGATCGAGTACGAGGCGCGCCGTCAGATCCAGTTGCTCCAAGACGGTGAGCAGGTCGTGCAGGAGACGCGGCACTGGAACGAGGAAGAGGGCCGCACGCATTCGATGCGGTCAAAGGAAGAGGCGTTCGACTACCGCTACTTCCCCGAGCCCGACCTGGTGCCGGTCGAGCCGTCGGCGGAGTGGCTCGACCGGGTACGGGCTTCGATTCCGGTGCTGCCCGCCGAGCGCCGAGCTGCGCTGGCGGCCGAGGCGGGTACGTCGTCTACAGCCGACGTTGCGGTCGTCATCGACCGTGGACTCGATCGTCTCGTGCGGGCCGCCATCACCGCAGGGGCCGACCCCGAGCGGGTCGTCACCCACGCCGTCCACAACCTGGCCCACGAGACCGCCGCCAACCTCGAGCCCGAGAAGCTGGCCTCGCTCGTCAAGCTGGAGACAGACGGCACGCTGACCGCAACACAGGCCAAGAAGGTCCTGGCCGAGATGCTCGAGCATGGCGGCGACCCCGCCTCGATCGCTGCGGAGCTCGGCTTCGAGGCGATGGACCAGGACGCCTTGATGTCCGTCGTCGACCAGCTCGTCGCCGACAACCCGGCCGAGTTCGATCGCCTCAAGAGCGGCGACCAGAAGGTCATGGGCTTCTTCGTCGGCCAAGCCATGAAAGCCACCCAAGGCAAGGCCGACGGCA
>JAFAUA010000089.1 GCA_019243595.1 Acidimicrobiia bacterium | reverse complement strand
AGCTCGGCCAGGCAGTCGTCGCACGTGGCGACGTCGGGCGACACGAGGGCACGACGTTCCCCGCGGTCGAGGCTGTCGACGATGGCGAAACCCTCGCGGCCGGTCGCGGTGATGGCTTTCACGTCGACGCGCTCGATCACGGCGAGCGGGGGAGCCTCCGATCGCAGACGGGCGAGGAAGCTGTCGACGGCCCCGGCGGTCCCCTCTACTTCGATGAAGACGCCGTCCGCGTCGTTGCCGACGAGTCCGGCGATGCCGAGTTCGCGGGCCAGGCCGTGGACGAAGGGCCGGAAACCGACGCCTTGGACGACGCCGGCTACGAGGACGCGAGCGCCTCTTGCGTCAGCGTCCACAGAACGTGGTACAGCGTCGTCTGCGCCTCCTGGATGCGGTGCACGGAGTCGGACGGCACCACGAAGAGGTGGTCGACGGTGCCGCCGGCCATGGCCCCGCCGTCGTAGCCAGCCAATCCGACAGTGATCGCGCCGAGCCGGCTGGCGGCGTCGAGGGCGCGCACGACGTTCTCGGAGCCGCCCGACGTCGACACGCCAACGGCGACATCGCCGGCCCGAGCGAACGCCGAGACCTGGCGGGCGAACACGTTGTCGAACCCCACGTCGTTGGCGAGGGCGGTGACGATGGCGACGTCGTCGGTGAGGCAGACGGCGGGAACGGCTTGGCCCCCGTGGGGACGCGTGAAGAGACGCACCAGCGCCTGCGCGTCAGTGCTGCTCCCGCCGTTGCCGAACGCGAACAGCCGCCCTCCGGCCGCGAACGCGGCGGCCATCGACGCCGCGCACCGCTCGAGGTCGGCGGCCGAGCTCGCCAGTACCCGCTTGCGAAGCTCCAGGATCTCGGCGGCTTTGTGCGCAGTCGAGCGGACCGCCTGTTCACGCACGGCCGCGGCGTCGCCGGCGCCGTCGTACAGGAACGGGTAGAGGGACTCGACGCTCACTCGACCCTCGCGATTGCTTCCTTGGCCTGGACGAGCAGGCGAGCGCCGATGTCCGCTTCGACGAGGGCGACGCTCACCTCCTCCAACCCGCGCCCGGTGTCGACGAGTGCCAGGTCGCCATCGCGCAGCTCGACGACGGTGACTTCCACCGCTTCGTCGGAGCACGTCACGCAGTGCTCATCCGAACTGCAGTGCTCCAGGAAGACGTGCGTCAGCTCCCAGAGCAGGTGGTAGGTCGTGACGTGGAGCTCGCGCACGAGAAGGGCATCGTCGGCCTCGGCCACCAGGACGTGGTCGGCGACGATGCCGACGTCGCGCCGCCCGACGAGGGCGATCGTCATGAGGCCGAGGGCGCGGGCAGTGACCAGCGCCCCGATGTCGGCGCCGACGGCGACGGCGATGTCTCCCGGCTTCGCCAGCAGGCGCAGCCCGTCCGTCGCCACCGCCATGGCCGGGAGCGCCCGCTTGCCGACGATCACCGGATGAAGGAACTCCACAGCGACGTGCTGGGCG
The DNA here is from genome assembly GCA_019243595.1 of Acidimicrobiia bacterium. Classification (GTDB taxonomy): domain Bacteria; phylum Actinomycetota; class Acidimicrobiia; order Acidimicrobiales; family AC-14; genus CADDZP01. Next base: position 4,392 of record JAFAUA010000089.1, on the reverse strand, counting down.
TCCTCGGAATTGCCGAAGGCAAATAGCGTCGCTCCCGCTGCGAATCGGTCGGCCATCGCCACGCAGGCGCCGACAATCGCCTCGGCGTTGCCTGCGAGCGCGCCGCCCGGCGCCTCTCGGCGGCCGGACTCGTCGACGACGGGCATCGACGGGTGGTCTACCCGGTTCGGTCTCGGCCGGGGAGTGCTCACATAAGTTGTTAATCAACAATAATTGTCGATACGCTAATCAGCGTGAGATCGCCGGATGAGCTGACCGCGCTTTTCCGTGAGCGCGGGCTGCGGGTCACGCCCCAGCGGCAGTGCATCTTCCGCCTGCTCGAGGGCAACGACCGGCACCCCACCGCCGAGTGGGTGTACCAGCAGGCCCAGTCCGAAATGCCGACGATCTCGCTGAAGACCGTGTACCAGACCCTGAACGACCTGGCGGCGATGGGCGAGATCCAAGCCCTCGACGTGGGCACCGGCTCGGCGCGCTTTGACCCCAACATCGGTCACCACCATCACCTGGTGTGTGACCGCTGCGGTCGTACACAGGACATCAACGTCGATGTCTCGGCGCTGAAGTTGGGTAGACGACAACTACGGGACTTCTCCGTCACCAGCGCGGAGGTCGTCTTTCGAGGGATCTGCAGCACCTGTTCCGATCACCCGACAACGAAAACTACGGAGGACAAGGCGCATGCCTGATCTGAAGGGCACCAAGACGCACGAGAATCTGAAGGAGGCCTTCGCCGGCGAGAGCCAGGCGAATCGCCGCTATCTCTATTTCGCCCAGAAGGCCGACATCGAGGGTTACCCCGACGTGTCGGCGCTGTTCCGCTCGGTCGCCGAGGGCGAGACCGGCCACGCCTTCGGCCACTTCGACCACCTGGCGGCCGTCGGCGATCCCGTCACCGACGTCCCGGTGGGCGAGACAGCGGCCAACCTGAAGTCGGCCATCGAGGGTGAGACCTACGAGTACACCGAGATGTACCCGGGCTTCTCGAAGATCGCCCGCGACGAGGGCTTCGAGGAGATCGCCGACTGGTTCGAGACCTTGGCCCGGGCCGAGAAGAGCCACGCCGGGCGCTTCACCAAGGGTCTCGAGGCGCTCAACGCCTGAGTTCCTGTTGGCTTCGAAGCTCGATCTCAACGACATCGTCGATCTGCGCGCCTACGAGCGCGAGCGCCCCGAGCTCCAGCAGCGGGTGCTCGCGCTCAAGCGCCGCCGCCGAATCGCGGTCGGGCCGATCGTCACGCTCCTGTTCGAGAACCGCGAGACGATCCGGTTCCAGATCCAGGAGATGGCGCGGGCCGAGAAGATGCTGCGTGACGAGCAGATTCTCGAGGAGCTCGAGGTTTACAACCCGCTGATCCCCGACGCAGGGGAACTCTCAGCGACGATGTTCATCGAGCTCACGTCGAAGCCCGAGCTCGAGGAGTGGCTGCCCAAGCTGGTGGGCGTCGAGCGCTCGGTCCAGCTGCGCCTCGGCGACGAGATCGTCGAGGCCGAACCCGAGGCCGCCCACGACGAACAGCTCACACGCGAGGACGTCACCGCCTCGGTGCACTACATCCGCTTCCAGCTGTCACCCGACCAGGTCGGCCGCTTCGCGGCCGGCCCCGTGCAGCTGGCGATCGATCACCCGGCGTACCGGGAAGCCATCGACCTCACCGACGAGACGAGGGCCGAGCTGCTCTCGGACCTCCGCGGTGAACCGGCTTCCGCCGCCGGGTAGGGAGGACACATGGCAGAGGAAGAGAAGGTCAGCAACGCCACCCACGAGGCCGACCGACGCGACGCAAAGGTCGAGGCCCACGCCGACCGTCCGCCGACCGCGGACGAGGAGCGCGAGGCCGAGAAGAACAAGCTCGACCCCGACGAGGCTCGCACCATCAAGGAGCAGTACGAGCGCGGCGCCAACGCCAAAGGCGAGGGCCGCGTCGACTGAACCCGCTGACGCCTAGGGCATCCCTGCCCGCATGAGCTCCCGCAGGGGCTCGGGGACGTCATCGACGAACCGCCATTCGCCGCCTTCGCCGTTGCGCGCCAGGTCGACGACGACGTCAGCGACCTGTTCGGGCGTCTGCCACTTCATGAACGGCTCGGCCATTCCGACCCACGCCGCTGGTCGCGTGCCGTCGCCGCTCTTGTCGATGAGCGGCGTCCGCACCAGGCCAGGCAGCACGGCCGTGACGCGGATCCGGTGCGTGCCTTCCATCCCCGCGCACGTGCGCGTGAACATCAGGACCCCTGCCTTGGTCGCCGAGTAGGCGGGCTCGTCGACCAGCGGCAGCACCGACGCCATCGAGGCGGTGTTGACGACCGCGCCGCCGCCCCGGCGTTCGAAGTACGGCACCGCGAGCCGGGTACCGACGACGACCGATGCCAGATTGATCGTCACCTGCCGCATAAGCGTCGCTGGATCGGTGTCCGGCCACAACGGCTCGCCGCAAACGATCCCTGCGTTGTTGTGCAGCACGTCGACGCCGCCGAAGGTCTTCTCGGCTTCGTCGAGCATGCGTGTCAGGTCGTCGGACGACATCACGTCGACACGCGTGAACGCGGCCTTGCCGCCGTCCTTCTCGATCAGCTGCGCTGTCTCCTGGCCGTCGGCCTCCGCGATGTCGGCGACGAGGACCGATGCCCCCGCTGCCGCGAAGGCGAGCGCCGACGCCCTCCCGATCCCCGACCCCGCCCCGGTGACGACTGCGGTTGCCCCTGCCAGCTCCATGGAGCCGGACAGTACCCGGGAGTTGTCAGCGGCTGCCGAGGTGGTTGTGGAGGATGTCGAGGTAGGTGTTGCCCCACTCGGCGGCCGGCTCGACCGCTGTGCCCTCGCCCCACTCGTTGAAGGTGGTTACCAACTTCCACTGCACGGGTGCGGCCGCCATGGCGGCGACGGCCTGGTCGAACGCCCCGGGATTACGGGCCAGGTGCGGCCCGCCACTGTCGTAGCGATCGAAGCCGGGGGAGACCGAGTACGAGTACGGCTTAAGCACCGAGCTGTAGACGTTCGGTGAGTACTCGTGCCACGAGTCGGCCAGTCCTTGGCACGACTGGTAGCCGTCGAACCGCTTCTGCACGATGTAGAAGCCCTCGGCGGCATTGGCGGTCGCCCAGTTCGTCGCCATGCCGCAGCCGTCGCCGGCGTTCGGCCACACGAAGAGCACCGGACGCCCGCCCATGTGCATGTAGTTGGGGTCGCCGGCGTAGTGGTCCTTGATGTACTGCATGTAGCCCTGCAGGGCGCCCACCGAGCGGTCACCGAATACAGGGGCACCGCTCTCGAAGTAGATCGCCCACTGGAACGGGGTGCCGTGTGCGGCCTGGAGGGCGACGCCGAAGGCCCGGTCGACCTGCTGGTAGCCATATGGCTGGCCCGGAGCTGAGGCGGCGCCCCACCACGAGAAGATGCCGCCCTGCATGCCGGCGTAGCGCATCTCGTCGATCTGGTGCTTCACCTCGGCCGGGTCGTTGGAGCTGTACTGCCCGTCGCTCGGGTGGTACTTGGTGCCGGGGTTGCTGAAGCTCGACGGGTACCACCCGTAGTAGAAGGCGGCCGTGTACCCGCTCGTCGGCGGCGGGGGCGCGGGCGGAGCGGTCGTGCGCGGCGCCGACGTGGTGCGCGGTGCCGATGAGCGGGGTGCCGACGTGCCGCTCGAGTGAGTTGCCGGCGCGCCGGTGGTCGGCGGGGCGGTTGTCGTCGGGTCGCTCGACGTGGTCGTCGGGGCCTCGGTGCTCGAGGTCGTCGACTCGGGGGCCGGCCGGCGGCGGGCCGCCACTTTCGTCGAGCCGCTGGCGCAGCCGCCCGCGGCCAGGAGCAGAGCAGCGGCGGCTGCCAGCCCGCGCCTGGTTTTCCGACTCCCCTTCACGATCAGGAAGATCGGAAGAAAAGGGCCCGGCCTTTACGTGAGGATTGCTGTCACACGAGGACTGCCTGGGTCTGGGTCACCCGGGCGACCCGCTTGCCGGCGGCGTCGAACAGGTCGGTGTCGAGGACGACGAACCGGCGCCCGACGTGAAGCGGCCGGCAGATCCCCTGGACGTGGCCCTCTCGCACCCCACGCAGGAAGTTGGTCTTGGACTCGACGGTCGTGGTGCCGGCACCCTCGGGCAGGTTGAGGAAGGCGCAGACGCCTCCCAGGGAGTCGGCCAGGCCCATGAGGGCCCCACCGTGGAGCAACCCGCCGGTCGTGCACCGCTCGGGCGCCCAGGCGAGGGTGCCGCGGACCTCCTCGGGTGCGGCGGCCGTCAGCTCAAGGCCGAGGAGGTTGGCGTAGGGCATCGCCTGTTGCAGCCCCTGAAGTGCGGAAACGTCCATATCGGGAGTATTCTGCCGCTGTCCCCGGGCGGCCGAAGCGGTGGTTTTGGCACGTGACGCGCGTCACACCGCTGCTCGATGGCAAT
>JAFAUA010000068.1 GCA_019243595.1 Acidimicrobiia bacterium | reverse complement strand
CGGCGTGAACCTGTACGTGCAGGTCCGCGACCTCAAAACGTCACTCGCCAAGGCCGCCGAGTTGGGCGGCACGGTGGTGGCCGAGCCCTTCGACGTCCCGGGCGGTCCGACGCTGGCGGGCATCCTCGACCCCGAGGGCAACCCGCTGATGCTCGTCCAGCAGTAGCCGGCACCTCAGCGGATTAGTCGAAGGTGCTGTAGCGCTTGCGGTCGGCGCCGGCTGTCATGTGGTCGAAGCGGTCCATGTGCGGGTCCGTTCGCTCGACCTCGGCGGCCGCGTCGGCGTCCTCGTACGACGCCCACAGCACGACCACGATCCACTCGCCGTCGTCGGCGCGCGCCGTCGTCGCCCGCATCATCCCGGCCTGGTGATAGAGGAAGCCGGTCCGCGCCTGCTCGTCGGCTTCCAGGAACTCGGCCTCGTCGATGCCGTCGGCCAGCCGGAACGTTCGTGTCTCAATGACCGCCATGGGCTCCGCCCGTAGGGTAACCACCACGTCCGCCGGCTTCCCTCCTGGCTTCTTCGACCGCGTCGACGAGGGCGACGACGCCACGTTCTACGCCCCGCCGCGCCTGGTCACCCACATCGACGACGACGCCATCGCGGCGGTCGGCGCCCTCTATGAGGAACTCGGCGTCAACGGCGAGGTTCTCGACCTGATGAGCTCGTGGGTGTCGCACTTCCGCGTGCGTCCGCACCGGCTCGTGGTCCTGGGCATGAACGCGTCCGAGCTGGAGGCCAACCAGATGGCCGAGGAGCGCATCGTCCACGACCTGAACGCCGACCCCCGTATCCCCATGCCGGACGAATCCGTGGACGACGCCGTGTGTTGCGTGTCGGTCGACTACCTGACGGCGCCGATCGAGGTGTTCCGCAACGTGGCGCGGGTCCTCCGACCCGACGGCCGGTTCGTCGTGACGTTCAGTAACCGTCTGTTTCCAACCAAGGCCATCCGGGGCTGGCTATACGCGTCCGACGACGACCACTGCAGCATCGTCGCCGAGTACTTCGCGCAGTCCCGCGTCTTCGCCACAGCGACGGTCAGCCGCCGGGCGCCGACTGATCACCGTGGCGATCCGCTCTATGCGGTCTGGGCGACACGGCTCTAGCCAGCCGGACGGCAGAGGACCTCACCGTGGAGGGCTGCGAACCAACCTGACGGTTCGACGCTCCAGGCTCGCCAGGCATCGCTGATCTCGTCGAGGTCTTTTTGTGACGCGAATCCCAGAGCGAGAGCGCGATCGGCGACACCCGATCGCTGCATGCGGTCCGCCCAGAGCGAACCCCACCACTGGCGGTCCTCGTGGTTGGCGAAGCACCAGACCGACGCCGACGGCGTGATGTCGGCGAATCCTGCCTGCCGCGCCCAGTCGAGCAGGTGGCGGCCGGCGTCGGGCTCGCTGCCGTTGGCGCGATGGACCCGCCGATAGAGATCCAGCCAGGTAGTGAGCATCGGATCGCCGGGAAACCACGTCATCGCCTCGTAGTCGACGTCGCGGACGGCGACGACGCCACCGGGCCGGCACACCCGCCCCATCTCCCGCAGGGCGCCGACGGGATCGGACAGGTGCTGCAGGACCTGGTGGGCGTGGAGGACGTCGAAGGAGTGGTCGGGGAAGCCAGTGTGCATAAGGTCAGCGACCCGGAAGTCGACGGGGGCGCCCGGTGCCGCGGCCTTGGCCTCGTCGATAACGGCGGCCGCGCTGTCGAGCCCGACGGTCTTGCCAGGGGCGGTGCGCCGCGCAAGGTCGACGGTGATGGTGCCCGGACCGCACCCGAGGTCCAGCAGATCCATGCCCGCGCCCAGATGCGGCAGCAGATAGGCGGCCGAGTTCTCCGCCGTCCGCCACCGGTGCGAGCGCAGCACGCTGTCGTCGTGGCCGTGTGTGTAGGTCATGAGTGGACGCCGCGGGTGAGCAGCTCCACGACCTCGCCGGCCGGTCGGTCGACGGCCGAGCGGAAGGCCTGTCCGGCCCACAGACTCATGCGGTCGGCGTCCCCTTCGGCGGCGGCCGCGGCTCGCAGCGGACGAGTGGCGTTGTTGATCTCCGGATAGGCCGCAGGAGCGTCGGCGTGGTCCACCATGAACTGGTTGAGCAGACCGCGCGCCCGACGCCCGCTGAATGCACGGGTCATGGCGGTGACGGTGTAGCGCGGATCGGTGAGGGCGGCTCGGTAGGTGGGGTTGGTGCCGCTCTCGGGACAGCGCAGGAACGCCGTGCCCGCTTGGGCTACGACCGCGCCGGCGGCCAGTACCGCATCCATTCCCCTCGGCCCGCCGATGCCTCCCGCGGCGATCATCGGCAGATCGCAGACGCGTGAAACCTCCGACAGCAGGGCAAGCAGACCGAAGTCCTGCCCGGGCGCGTCGGCGTTGACGAACGTGCCCTGATGAGCACCGGCTTCGGTGCCCTGCACGCAGAGACAGTCGGCACCCGCCGCGGCGGCAATCACGGCTTCGCTAGGGCTCGTGACTGTGATGGCAACAGGCGTCCCGACATGTTGGAGAGCCTCGACGACATCGCGGTCCGGACACCCGAACGTGAAGCTGACGATCGGAACGGGATCCGCGAGCAGGTACTCGACCTTGGCGTCGAACGAGTCGTCGTCCCAGCTCGCTTCGCCGAGCCGGGTATCCAGCCTCGCAGCGTCGGCGGCGAGTGTTTCGACATACTGCTCCACGACAACGGGATCAGCACGCGGTTGCGGCACGAAGACGTTGACGCCGAAGCCCGCGCCCGCGCCCTCCCTTACGTTCGCGATCTCGGCGCTCATCGCCTCGACCGACTTGTAGCCGGCAGCGAGGAACCCAAGACCGCCCGCTTGGGCGACGGCCACCACGAGATCCGCTGTGGTGGGACCACCACCCATCGGAGCGGCCACGATCGGTCGTCGGCTCAGCGAACGCGGGTCGAACGGTTGCGAGGTCATCGACAGCACCCAGCCTGCCCGTCCGCCGCGGCCTTGCCCGAACTCAGTGACGTTTTACACGTGAGGACGTGTAAAAAAACGCGTCCCGGAATGCCCACTATTCACCCGCTCAGGGTTTGACGCCGATGACGGCGACGACGCCTCTGGTGAGGTGCTCGGTTCGGACGTCGGTAAAACCGGCGTCGGTCAACAGCTGGACGAGAAGAGCGGGCTTGGCCGGCGCGTAGTTGGGGCCGAACCACTCCAGAAGACGTATTCCGGAGACCACGTCCATGCCGAGGAGGAGCCGCCCGCCCGAGCGCGGGACGCGGTGAATCTCGCGGATCCCGGCCGCCGGTGAGGGCCAGTAGAGGTGGGAGTGCATCGCGTAGGCGTGATCGAACGTCCGGCCCCTCAGGGGTAACGCCTGGGCATCGCCGCATGCGAATACGGCACGTCCGAAGCGATCAGCCGCCAGTCGAGCCATGTCCGCCGACAGATCGACCCCACACAGCTTCCCCGATCCACCGAGCGCGGCTGCCGTCGTCGGAATTGCGGCCCCGCCGCCGAAACCAACTTCGAGGACGTGCTGGCCGGCGCGTAAGTCGAGCGCCGTAGCGACACGTCGGTTGCCCTGCCGGTTGAAGAAGTTGAGGGCGTGAGCCCTCGGCCGCGCCGCTCGACCTCCGGGATGGGCAAACAGCTCGACCACTTCATCGGTGACGCGCCGAATCGGATTTTTGGGCATGCGCTACCCCGAGCCCTGAGAGGCGTTCAAAGTCTCAGAAGGTGGCGATGGGGTTGACGGCGCTGGCGGTCAGTCCCGTGAGACGCAAGGGGTTGACCGACAGAAGGAAGTGCCAGCGCGAGAGACGCTCGCACGTCTTCGCCAACTCCTCCAGGTCCCAGTTGTCGACGAGCCAGAGGCCCATGGCGACCAGTCCGATGACGTGGACCGGGAGGGCGATCGTCCCGTAGCCCGACGGCGACACGTCGTTGGCGGTGTCGCAGCCGATGAACGAGGCGCCGCGCTCGTGCAGCCACGGCAGACAGGCCGCCTGCCACCCGGGCTGGGTGA